>VGSX01000004.1 GCA_016874895.1 Deltaproteobacteria bacterium | reverse complement strand
CCTGGTGCTCTCCTCCACCATCGGCATGGTGGCCTATGACATCAAACAGGTGTGGGCTTATTCCACCGTCAGCCAGTTGGGTTTCATGATTATGGGGCTGGCGGCGGGGAGTTTTTTTGCCGGTTACTATCACCTCACCACCCATGCGGCTTTCAAGGCCCTGCTGTTCCTCTGTTCCGGGGTTTTCATTCATCATTATGGAACTAATAACTTTTTCATCATGGCGGCTCAGGGTTCTAAATCTCTCAAGATCCCCATGATCACCATAACCATTGCGGCCCTGGCCCTGGCGGGCATTTTCCCCCTGGCGGGTTTTTTCAGCAAGGAAGGCATCCTGGGGGCGCTGGCCCACCTGGACAATAAAATCTGGCTTTTTGCCGGATTGTTCGGCGCTTTCCTGACGGCTTATTATTCCTTCCGGGTCATTTTTGTCATGCTCTTCCCCCGGGAGCCCGTAATGAAGATAGCCGCAGCCTACAGCCATGAAGAAGAGGCTCATGGGCACGGCCACGGACATGGTCATGGCCACGATGAGCACCACGACCACGGGGTGCCCTGGGTCATGAACGGCCCCCTGCTGATCCTGGCCTTTTTCACCCTGACTTTGGGATTTATGCAGGGTCCCCTGGAAAAGTTCCTCACCGGCCACGCCGGGCACCATGACATCAGCCTTCCCCTGCTCATTACGGCGGTGGGCGCGGCCCTGGCGGGCATCGGCCTGGCCTGGCTGGATTGGGGCGCCAAGAACGCCAAGTGCGTGGGTTTCATCAGCCGGGTGCCGGTATTGGAAAACTTTTTTATCCAGAAATGGTACATGGACCATTTCTGGCGCTGGTTCTTGAATGCCTTCATTTACGGCATCTTCTCAAAGTGGTTTACCTATAATGATCGCCGGGTGGTGGATGGCGGCGTGGACGCAGTGGCATTTTCCACCGTGGGCAGCGGCCGTTATCTGTCCAAGTTTCAGACCGCGCTGCTCCAACTCAATCTCCTCTTCATGGTGTTGGTGGTGGCGGGCGTGGGCCTTTATCTGGTTATGGGCCGATAAACCGCCGGTGGTTTTCATTCGGGCATTAGACAATACGTTTTAGGATGGCCTTCTATGGTGGAGCATCTTACTAATTTTCCCTATCTGACCTGTATGTTGGTGTCGCCGGTGATCGGGATCCTGATCATCCTGTTCCTGAAGGAGGAGCAGCACTTTCTCATCCGCACCGTGGCCCTGGTTTCTGCCGCAGTCTCCCTGGGTTTTGCCATCTATACCTTCGCCGCCTATGATAAGGCGCTGGGGGGCCTGCAGTTCGTGGAAAAATACGAATGGGTGAAAGGCTTCGGCATCTCCTATTTCGTCGGGGTGGACGGCCTCAATGCCCCCATGCTGCTGCTCACGGGCATAGTTATCTTTACCGGCGTCCTCACCATGTGGGAGTTGGAAAACCGGGTCAAGGAATACTTCGCCTTCATGCTGTTCCTGGTTACCGGCGTTTTCGGCGTTTTCATGTCCATGGACATGTTCTTTTTCTTCCTGTTCTATGAAATCGCCGTGGTGCCCATGTATATCCTCATCCTGATCTGGGGGTCCACCCGGAAGGAATATGCCGCCATGAAGCTGACGCTCTATCTGATGGCGGGCAGCGGGCTTATTATACCGGGGCTGTTGTTACTCTATTCTACTTCCGGGCTGTTCACCTTTGATCTCATCAAGCTCCACGGGGTGCAGTTTACCCCCTGGGTGCAAAAACTGGTTTTTGTCCTGCTGCTGTTCGGGTTCGGGGTCCTGGCGGCGATGTGGCCGTTCCATACCTGGTCCCCGGTGGGCCACGTGGCGGCTCCCACCGCCGTGAGCATGCTCCACGCCGGGGTTTTAATGAAACTGGGGTCCTACGGCATCCTGCGCATCCCCATGTATCTCTGCCCGGAGGGCTTTCAGTTCTGGGCCCAGCTCATGGGTCTCCTGGCTATTTGCGGCATTGTGTACGGGGTTTTTGTGGGGTTGGCCCAGACCGACTTGAAATACGTCATCGGTTATTCCTCGGTTTCTCACATGGGCATCGTGGCCCTGGGGCTGGCCACCGGGACCACGGACGGCCTCAACGGTTCGGTGTTCCAGATGTTCGCCCACGGCATCATGACGGCACTCTTCTTCTCCGCGGTGGGCTATATCTATGACCGCACCCATACCCGAGATATTCACGAATTGGGAGGCTTCTGTAAGATCATGCCAGTGGCCTCAGCCTTTTTCATCACCGCGGCCTTATGCGGGGCCGGTGTGCCCGGGTTCGCCAGCTTCTGGGCCGAATTGCTGGTGTTCATTGCGGCGGTAAAGGTCTTTGGCATCGGCGGACTCATCGCCCTGGCTTCCATCGTTGTGGGCGCTCTGTTTGCCTTGCGGGTGGTGCAGAATTCCTTCTATAATGAGCCCAATCCCAAGTTTGTGCATTTCGAGGACGTCAGTCCTTTCCTGGGATTGCCCCGTATGATTCTCATTGCCACGTTGCTTCTTTTCGGGATTTTCCCGAGCCTGATGCTGGACGTCATCAAAACGGCGGTGGAGCCGTTCGTAAGTGGGTTGTAAACTATGAAAGCTGCTGCGCTGTTCGCTCCTGAAATTTATTACCTGTTAATGGGCCTGGCACTGTTTCTGGGGTCCCTGCGGAAGCAGGAAAAGCCCCAAAACGATTTTCAGGTGTTCTTGAGTCTGTCCGGGGTGGGCATTCTGGTCTGCGTTCTGAGTCTCTTCCAGCAGGGAGAGCTCTTTTTCGCCGCCTACAAGGTGGATCTGTTCAGCCAGATCTTCAAGCTGGCCCTGGCCCTGGGCCTTTTTCTCACGGCCCTCATCTGCCATAACCTGCACGGCATCGAAGAGCGTTATCATGCGGAGTTTTATTTCTTCCTGACCACGTGCACCGTGGGGATGATGATGCTGGTCAGCGCCGTGGAACTCTTGACGATCTACCTGGCCCTGGAACTGGCCTCATACTCCCTGTATATCCTTATCCCCATGCGCCGGGGGGATGGCATCGACGTGGAAGCCGGGATCAAGTATCTCTTTATCGGCGCGGTGTCTTCCTGCTTCATGCTCTTCGGCCTCAGCTATATCTTCGGGGCAGCGCACAGCACTTATCTGGCCGATATCATGGCCAAGATGCCCACCCTGCTGCAGAGCCCCGCCGGCTTGCTGGGCATAGTCCTGGCCCTGGCCGGGTTTTTCTTCAAATTATCGGTCTTCCCCATCCACTTCTGGGCCCCGGACGTTTACCAGGGCGGCGCCAACCAACTGGTGGCCTACATTGCCACGGCCTCCAAAGCCGCCGCGGTGGCGATTATCCTCCGTTTTGCAGTGCTGGGAACTCCTTATGGCTATTCCTTTGCCCAGATACTGGTGTTCCTGTCCATCGTCTCCATGACCCTGGGTAATCTCGTGGCCATCATCCAGAAAGATTTCAAACGGATGCTGGCCTATTCCTCCATTGCCCATGCCGGGTATATTCTCATGGGGGTGCTGACCTTTAGCGAACCGGGCTACACCAGTGTGATCTACTATGCCGTAGCCTATCTGATCATGAATTTCACCTGCTTTATGGTGCTGTCGGAAGTGGCCTCGGATGGCCGGGACCTGCAGATCACGGAATTTGCCGGCTTATACTACCGTTCCCCGCTGTTGGCCCTGGCGCTCATGCTGGGTCTGTTCTCCCTGGCCGGGGTGCCGCCCTCCATCGGCTTCACCGGCAAGCTCCTGATCTTCACTTCCGCCATGAACCAGGGGTATTTCTGGCTGGTCCTCATCGGCGCGGTGAACGGCACCATATCCCTCTATTACTATCTGCGGGTGGTGTACGCCGCCTATTTCATGGAACCGGGGGATTTGCCCAAGGTGCAGCCCTCGTACGCCATCCGTTGCACCACCTACGCCCTCATCCTGATCATCATCGGGTTCGGCGTCTTCCCCATGCACGTGGTGGATCTGGCCCGCACCGCAGTGAAATTCGTCCTCTATACTTAATATATGCTTTAATAAAAAATCTGGCAGGATATCTGAGGAAAGGAGGCGATGGAGGCCTCCTTTCTTTTTGGAACTACTCCCCCCATGAGGTGAGTCGAGTAAGGGGATGGTAAAGCTGATCTTTGTCACCACGCCGGGCTGAGAACATATTTCACCGCCCCCGGCAAGCAGCCGCATCGTTCCTCCATATTAACTCCTTAGCTGACTGCTCTCCGTTTACCTTATTGTGTTACCACCAGTGGAAAATTATTTCTCCTCCTGCTATTGCTTAAGGTAGTTAGTGGTATTATTTTTAAAAAGAGAGGATGATAAGCCCCTCGAGGGGCTTAATTTTTTTTTGGGTGATGAGAGATATGAGGTCTATCTGGAAGGCCATCGCTATATTCTCGGTGAGCATGGTTATCTTGACCGGCGCCGGTTTTCTGGCCGGTTCATATGTGTTTGGGCCTTGGGAACGTACCTTGAGTTCCTCCGAAACCTACCCAGCAACCACTTCCGATAAAATAAAGAGTGGTTTCGATGAGAAAGAGTATAAAAAAATCAAGTTAGCCTTTAGTTCCTTCGATCTGGCGGCAGGTCTGACCCGAAACGATTTTGAGGCTATTCCTCACTATAACACCTATTTTTTCTCTTTTTTATGGGTCTGCATCGGGGCGATTTTTATCTTGAAGAAACCTCGAAAACGCCCGAGGGAATAAAACCGCCGACACCTGAGCTTATCAGTTATTATCGGCGGTAAGGCCCGCCGTTGCGCCTCATATCGGAAAGGCTCCCTGGCGCAGCAGAATTGCTTGGTAATTCATCGGAATTGCTGGCCGAGGGCAGGATTGTCAAGGGTCATCATCGTGCTAAAGCACAACGATCTGTGAAAGCAGCACTGGCTGCCTACGTGGGAGGGCACGGAGTCCCGTCCCACCGGTAAATGTACTTTTCAATTAAGTGAGCCGCAAAAAGCCCGGTCTGAGCTTGACCGGGCTTTTTTTATGATATACAAGGACCATTACGGCGTTTATCATTTTCAGAACGGAAAAAAAATTAAAAGGATCAGCTCACCGCCTTGAAAACACTTTTCCTGATAGACATCAGTTCCTATATTTACCGGGCCTATTATGCCATCCGGGAGCTGTCCACCTCCCAGGGGTTTCCCACCAATGCCATTTTTGGGGTCACCACCATGCTGCTGAAGGTCTTGCGGGAGAGGCAGCCTTCCCACCTGGCCCTGGTTTTCGACTCCAAGGGCCCGACCTTCCGGCACCGGCGATTTCCGGCCTATAAAGCCCATCGTCCGGGTATGCCGGATGATTTAGTCAAGCAGTTGGATTACCTGCGCCGGATCATTGCGGCTTTGAACCTGCCGGGTCTGGAGTTGGAGGGATATGAAGCGGATGACCTCATCGCCACCCTGACCCGGCAGGCATTGACGGCGGGGATGGAGGTGGAAATTATTTCCGGGGACAAGGACCTGCTGCCCCTGGCCGGTGCCGGCGTCACCATTTGGGACCCTATGCAGGAGGTCTCATTTACGCCCGAGGTGATCGAGGCCAAATACGGTCTGCCGCCCTCGGTGCTGGTGGATATGCGGGCCCTGGTGGGCGACCCCAGCGACAACATCCCCGGGGTTCCGGGCATCGGGGTCAAAACGGCGCAGAAACTCATGGCCCGTTTTCATAGTTTGGAAGAATTACTGGCTCACCTGGACGAGGTAAAGGAAAAAAAGCTCCGGGAGCGTCTGCGCCAGTATCAGGAACAGGCCCGGTTGAGCCGGGAGTTGCTGCTTTTGGATGACCAGGCGCCGCTGCCGGCCGATGTCGCGGCCTTGCAACCGGGTCCCTGGGACGTCGCCGCCCTGGGGCAGTTGTTTGCCGAGCTGGAGTTCAGCAAACTGGCCAAAGAGATCAGTGGCGGGGATATTGTCGGCGACTTCCGACTGGTGAACAGCCTGCCGGCGGTGCAGGAGGTCGTAGCTGCGATCCGGGCCGCGGGGAGACTGGCCGTCTATTGCCACAGTGGCCCCCAGCATCCCATGCTGGCCGAACTGGTGGGTTTGGGATTGTCCTGGGAAGATGGGCGGGGAGTTTACCTGCCCTTTCAGGCTGATATGAAAACTGAGCAGATATGGGAGTTGGTGGGCCCGCTCTGGAACGATCCAAAGATTGAGAAAATCAGCCCTGATCTCAAAATTGCCTGTCTCTGGGGGAAACGCCGGGGCCTCAAACTGGCCGGGGCCGCGGGCGATATTCTGCTGGCTTCGTATGTTTTCAATCCGGTCCGTTTCGGCCAGGACATCGAGAAAGTGGCCCTGCATTACCTGGGCGCGAACCTCCCACAGCCTCGGGAATTAGCCGGGCGCCCCATGGAGGCGGCGGAACTCCCCTTGGAGCTGGCCGTAACCTACGCCGCCAGCCGGGCCGAGGCGGCTTGGCGTCTGTGGCCCCGTATCCAGGCAGAGCTTCGGGAAAACGATCTGTGGGAGTTATATGAAAAATTGGAGTTGCCCCTCCTAAGCGTCCTGGCCGCCATGGAATTTCGGGGCATCGGGATTGACCTGGATTTTTTGGATCATTTCGGTCAGTACGTGGAACAGGAACTGGCCAGGTTAGAGGGGGAGATTTTCCAATTGGCGGGGGAACCCTTCCTGATCAACTCGCCCCAGCAGTTAGCCGCGATTCTGTTTGAGCGATTGAGGCTGCCTACCCAAAAAAAGACCCGGGGGCGGACGGCCTATTCCACCGATAACGAGGTGTTGACCGCTCTGGCCGCCGAACACCCCATCGCGGCAAAACTCATCACCTATCGCACCCTGGGGAAACTCAAGGCCACTTATGTAGACGGCCTGCGTAAGCAAGTCAATCCGAGTACAGGGAGGATACACACCACTTTCGTGCAGTCGGCGGCGGCCACCGGCAGACTTTCCAGCCGGGAGCCCAATCTGCAGAATATCCCGGTCAGGGGGGAATTAGGTTCGCAAATCCGGCAAGCTTTTATCCCCCGACCAGATTATGCATTTATCAGCGGGGATTATTCCCAGATAGAACTCAGACTCTTGGCCCATTTCTCCCAGGATCCTCTCCTGCTGCAAGCTTTTCGGGAAGGGGAGGACATCCATAGGCAGACTGCTGCCGAGGTTTTCGGATTGCATCCGGAGTTGGTGAGTCCGGAAATGAGACGCCAGGCCAAAGTGATCAACTTCGGCATAATCTACGGCATGAGCGCCTTCGGGCTGGCCAAACAGCTGGGGGTGAGCCAACGTCTGGCCCAGGATTTTATTGATCGTTATTTTGCCCGCTTTGCCGGCGTCGAACGGTATTTAGCGGAAGTTATTGAGCAGGCCAGACAACGAGGGTGGGTTAGCACCATCCGGGGGCGCCGCCGTCCCATCCCGCACCTGCACAGCAGTAATCGCAATCTGCGGCAGGAGTCGGAACGCAGCGCGGTCAATACTCCCCTGCAAGGATCGGCGGCCGACTTAATCAAAGAGGCCATGCTGGCGGTGGAGGCGGCATTGCCCCGGCAAGGTTTGTCGGGCAAACTCCTCTTGCAGATTCATGACGAACTTTTGCTGGAGACGCCGACTTCTGAAATAGCCGACACGGTTCAATGCCTGCGGCAGGCCATGGAAGGGGTGTTTCATCTTAACGTACCGTTATTAATAGATATTCGAACAGGCAAGAATTGGGGCGGGCTGCAGCCTTGGCGGGACTGATACGGGTCGGGAAGGGGAAAAGGCTGATCGCCAAATATTTTTTTAAAAAAAAAGCATCTTAGAGATAATTTTTTCTTGATCTTTTATTTGTCTTGTTGTTTAATACGTATAAATGTGTTCTCGAAACACAATTACTTTGAAAAGGGGGGATAGAGATGAGGAAAGCTTTGGTACGTAAAGGTTTTGCCTTTGCTATTCTCATGGCGTTTGTCCTCGTCATGGGAGCGGGGTGTTGCGACCAGTGCAAGAAGTATGTGGACGAAGGCAAGATGTACGCCGACCAAGCTAAAGCTTCGGCCTCCAAGGCTGAGGCAGCTGCTCGCAACGCTGAAGCCGCCGCTGCTGACTCCAAAGCAGCATCAGACAGAGCTGAAGCCGCTGCTGACCGCGCTGAAGCCGCCGCTGCAAAAGCAGAAGCTTGTTTGATGAAGAGGATGCGGAAGTAAGTCTGTGCACAAAAACAAAGTTTACTGGGGGGGAAAACTCAGCAAAGCTGGTTCCTCTCCGAGAAGGGGGTAATCGATGAGGAAGGCGTTTAACAAAAAAGGCTATGCCTTGGCGCTCCTCGCGGTCTTTGCCCTGGTGGTCGGAGCTTCTGGTTGCTGCCAAAAGGAAATTGATGATTGCAAGATGTACATGGAGCAAGCCAAATCAGCTGCCGACCGAGCCGCAGTTGCTGCTACCAGCGCTGACAATGCTGCACAGGCTGCAAAACAACCGATAGCAAGAGCTCAAGCTGCTGCTAATCGTGCCGACACGGCTGCAATGCGTGCAGAAAAAGCAGCCGATGAAGTCTGTGCCGCTATGGCTTCGGTAAGACCCGCGCCGAAAAAAAGAAAAAGAAAATAACTTAACTACTAAAGCCTAATTTTTAATCCGTCAAGGGGATGTGGAAAGGCCGAAAGCCTGATCACATCCCTTTTTTTCGCCGGTATGAAGAAAGCTGTAGGTGGGCCGGGCACGGTGCCCATCGATAGAAGACATTATCACACTGACTTTAGTTTGATATCATGAAGTTATCATGACTGAGACATACCTTCTCAAACCCATCGGCTGGGTCAGGAAGCAGGACGGCCGCCAGGGCATTATCGAGGTGGAGGCGGCTTACCTGCCCGCCCTTCTGGGATTGGCCCAGTACTCACACGTCTGGGTGATTTTCTGGTTCCACGAGAACGACAATCCCCGGGACCGGGGCATCCTCCAGGTGCACCCCTGCCGCAATCCGGCCAATCCCCTCACCGGGGTCTTTGCGACCCGGGCCCCGGTGCGGCCCAACCTCATCGGACTGAGCGCCGCCCGTTTACTGGGGATGGAGGGCCACCGGGTAATCCTGGCAGGCCTGGACGCCCGGGAGGGGACGCCGGTGCTGGATATGAAGCCCTACTTAGCGGAGAGCGATGCTATCCACGAGGCCACGGGCCCGTCGCTTCTACCCCATGTAGAGGATGGAGTGAAACCCAGGGACGGATAAGCGGTGGCGTTGATTTGTTAATGAGCTTTCAGCCATGGGCCTCGGAATAAAATTTATTAATCAAGTTTCGCACCCGTAACATTTCAGTACTGGAAAAGAACTTCTGCACCTACTGACAACGCATCTTCTGCTGGCAGATTTAAAGACCAGGGGCCTTGATCTGGCGCCCGGCACAGTGACGGGCGGTTTGTTGTCGAAACCCACCGTTTTTTTGGGAACCTGTTATAAAGTTGCCGACCGGATCCATGCCGGCCAAACCAAAGGCCGCGGCAAACTCGAGGTTCACCAGACCTTCTCTCTACCCGTCAAGGATATCTGGCTCTCCCCCCTGGAACACTCTTTCAAACAAGCTTTGTGTACTACTTGATTCTTTGGCTATTATCGAGTTGGCCGAATATTTACCCTGACTGATAATCTCCGGTTACCCGGTTCCTTTGGGTTTATCCGAAAGAATCTTATTCATTGCACACCTGGGGCAAGATATTTTATTCACAAGGGTGTTGACAAGAGGCGATCTGACAAATAAAATTACAATTTACTTTTTAAAATCGGAGACGTTTGCCCTTCCCCCGTATCGGGGCAAAAAATACTATCTTAAAGGAAACGAAGGATTATGAAGAAGCATTATCTGTTGGCTCCCGGGCCCACCCCGGTGTCCCCGGAAACTTTGTTAGCCATGGCTACGCCCATCATTCATCACCGTTCGCCGCAGTTTGCCGAAGTGGTGGCCGAGTGCCGGGAGGGTCTTAAGTACTTATTTCAGACCAAGCAGGAAGTTTTGATTCTGGCCTCCACCGGCACCGGGGCCATGGAAGGGTCGATTACGAACACCATGAGCCCCGGGGACACGGCCCTGGTAGTGCGGGGCGGTAAGTTTGGCGAGCGTTGGGGCGAAATCTGCGAGGCCTATGGGGTCAACTTCGAGGCCATTGATGTGGAATGGGGCAAAGCCGTTAAAGTGGATGAGATTGCCGCCCGGCTGAAGGCCAATCCGGCGATTAAAGCCGTGTGCGTCCAGGCCCACGAGACCTCCACCGGCGTCAATCATCCTGTGCAGGAGATTGCCGCGCTGACCCGGACTATGCCCGGCACCCTGCTCATCGTGGACGCCATCAGCGCCCTGGGCGCCTTTGAACTGCCCATGGATGCCTGGGGCATCGACATACTGGTTTCGGGCTCCCAGAAGGCCATGATGCTGCCGCCGGGATTAGCCTTTGTGTGCCTGAGCGACAAGGCCTGGGAATTCACCAAGACCGCCAAATGCAACAAGTATTACTTCAATTTCTCCAAGGAACTGAAGAACATCCAGAAGAACACCGGGGCCTACACCTCGGCGGTGTCCCTGGTCATGGGCCTCAGAGACGTGCTGCGGTATTTCAAGGAAACCGGCCTGGAGAATATTTTTGCGGAGCACAAGCTCATGTCCAAGGCCACCAAGGCCGCGGTGAAGGCCCTGGGGCTGGAGCTCTTCAGCAAAGAAGGGGCCACCGACGCCCTCACCGCAATCATGGCCCCGGCCGGTGTCAACGGCCAGGACGTGGTGAAACTCCTCCGGGAAAAATACGGCATCATGATCGCCGGCGGCCAGGCTGAGGCCAAAGGCAAAATCTTCCGCATCGCTCACATGGGCTACATCGGCAACTTCGACATCATCATGATCATCGCCGCGTTGGAGGTGGTCCTGAACGAACTGGGTTACAAAGCCCCTTACGGCGCCGGCGTCAAGGCCGCGGAAGAAGTACTGTTCGGGGGGGCCTAAGCCATGAAAGTTCTTATCAGCGACAATCTGCACGCCAAAGGGGTGGCCATCTTCGAGCAGGCACCCAACATCGAAGTCATTAACCGCCCCGGCATGCCGCCGGAAGAGTTTAGGGAAGTGGTTCAGGATGTGGACGGGCTGGTCATCCGCAGCGCCACCAAAGTGACCACCGAGGTGATGGAAGTGGCCCGGCGGCTCAAGGTAGTGGGCCGGGCCGGGACGGGCCTGGACAATGTTAACATTCCCGAGGCCACCAAACGGGGCATCGTGGTCATGAACACCCCGGGGGGCAATACCATCACCACCGGAGAACATGCCGTTTCCATGATGCTGGCCCTGGCCCGGAACATCCCCCAGGCGGCCCATTCCATGCGGGAAGGCCGGTGGGAGAAGAAGCGTTTCCAGGGCAGGGAGGTCTATAACAAGACCTTGGGGATCATCGGTTTGGGACGCATCGGCACGGTGGTGGCCAGCCGGGCCCAGGGCCTGAAAATGCGCATCCTGGGTTATGATCCCTTTGTCAAAAAAGAGGTGGTTACCTCCTGCGGCGTTGAGGTGGTTACCCTGGATGAATTGTTCGCCAAGTCTGATTTCATCACCCTGCATCTCCCCAGGACCAAGGAAAGCGCCCACATCATCAACCGGGACGCCTTTAAAAAGATGAAGCGGGGGGTGATGATCATCAACTGCGCCCGGGGCGGCCTGATTGATGAGGAGGCCCTGAAGGAGGCCCTGGAAGAAGGCATCGTGGCCGGCGCGGCCCTGGACGTTTTTGAACAGGAGCCGCCGGTGGGGTCGCCTCTGCTGCTCATGGGCAATGTCATCTGCACCCCGCACCTGGGGGCCTCCACGGAAGAGGCCCAGGAAAATGTGGCCGTGGCCGTGGCGGAGCAGATGGTGGATTACCTGCTCAACGGCACGGTGAAAAATGCGGTGAACGCCCCGTCGGTGAGCGGTGAGGTTCTGAATCAACTGCGGCCCTTCCTGACCCTGGCCGAGGCCCTGGGTTCCTTCCAGACCCAGATCGCCGAAGGCCCCATCGACAGCGTCAATATTGAATATATCGGCGAGATCTCCAAACTGGACACCACGCCGCTGTTCCATTCCATTATGAAAGGCCTGCTCTATCCCATCATGCGGGATGAAGTGAATTACGTTAATGCGCCGGCCATCGCCAAAGGCCGGGGCATTCATATCACCGAGACCAAAGTGGAATCGGCCGAGGATTTTACCACCCAACTGCGGCTGACCGTGCGGGCCGGGAAAGAGGAAAACCTGTTGGCGGGGACCGTTTTCGGACGCTACGAGCCCCGGATAGTCCGCATAAACGCCTTCCGGTTGGAGGCAGTGCCCCAGGGCCACATGCTGTTCATCTATAACACCGACCGGCCTGGGGTGATCGGGGCCATCGGCACCACCATCGGCAAACATGATATCAACATTGCCCGGATGACAGTGGGCCAGGAAAAGGACCGGGGTCAGAATATTATTCTCTTGACCACCGATACCCCCGTGACCCCCGAATGCCTGGCCGATGTCCGGGCCCTGCCGCACGTGGCCTCGGCGCAACCCTTGGAACTGTAATTGCGGCTGAGGAGCGGTCTTGGGGCCGCTCCTCACTTCTTTCCTGATTATAAGAGGTTGGCATGACCGATACCGAGGATAAAGGCTTCACCGTCAAAGACCGCCGTTTTTTTCAGCAACCAGAGGAAGAAAAAGAACGGTTGCGGGAAGAGTCCCGGCAGCAGGAGGCGGCCCGGGAGGCGTACGAGGCGGAGTCCCATAAGGCCACCAATAACGTCGCTGCTCGCCCCGAAGGCCCTTTGCCGGAAATTTCCTTCTCGTCGTTCATCATGTCCCTGGGCACTTCGGTGTTTTTCTATTTCGGCGACCTGCCCCATCCTGAAACCGGCGCTTCCGAAAAAAATCTGCCCCTGGCCAAACAGACCATTGATCTTTTGGGTGTCCTGAGGGAAAAAACCCGAAATAATCTCACCCCGGACGAAGAAAATCTCTTTGACCACTTGCTCTATGACCTGCGCCTGCGCTATGTTAAAGAAGTATCCAAGTAAGGCGGCGGTTTCATGAACTCCTTGACCTGGTGGTGTCCGGCCAAGGTCAATCTCTATCTTAAGGTGGTGGGGCGGCGGCCGGACGGTTATCACGAACTGGTAACCGTCATGCAGCCCCTTTCCCTGGCCGATGAGCTTAACCTGACAGTGGTGGGGGAAAGCCTGGCGCTGGAGTGCAACCATCCGGATCTCCCCTGGGACGAGGGGAACCTGGCCCTGCGGGCGGCCCTGGCTTTCCAGGAGTCCGCGTCCCAGAAATTCGGTCTGCGCATCAGACTCACCAAAAACATTCCCCTAGCCGCAGGTCTGGGAGGCGGGAGCAGCGACGCGGCCGGGGTCCTCAAGGGGCTTAACCGGTTGCGGGGCCAGCCCCTGGATGAATCCCGGCTGCATTACCTGGCCAGGCAATTGGGGGCGGATGTGCCGTTTTTTCTCATGGCCGGGCCGGCCCTGGGAAGGGGTATCGGTGACGTTTTAACCCCGGTGACCCTGCCGCCCTGCTGGCTGGTATTGGTAAATCCGGGGTTTGCGGTGTCCACGGCCTGGGTCTACTCCCAGGTGCAGCCGCCCTATCAGCCCCCGGATCCTGACTTTTTCACCAGACTGAGCCGGGAGCCCCCCAGCTCCTGGCTGCACAATGATCTGGAAACCGTCACCCTGCAGCGCTACCCGGTGTTGGCAGACCTGAAGCTGGCCCTCCTCCAGGAGGGGGCCCAGGGAGCCCTCATGTCCGGCAGCGGGCCCACCGTGTTCGGTATTTTTGCCGACGAAGGGACTGCCCGGCAGGCCGGAGCCCGTCTCCAGGCCACCACCGGCCACTGGGCCGCAGTGACCCAGGGCCTTGTTTAATGACTCGGCGGCCTCTGTCACGCGGTTGACCTTCATGACCGCGGCTCATTGAGACGACTGCAAGAGAAGGCCGCCGGCAAAAAACGTTTCACTCTCCCGTCCAACAAGCCCCACCGGAGGTGGGCCGATGAACGATCTCAAAATCTTTTCGGGCAACGCCAACCGCCCCCTGGCGGAAAAAATCTGCTCCTTCCTGGACATACCTCTGGGGGAGGCCGAGGTGGGTCGTTTCTCTGACGGCGAAATAATCGTGGAAATCAAGGAGAACGTCCGGGGCAAAGATGTTTTCGTCATCCAGCCCACCTGCACCCCGGTGAACGAGCATGTGATGGAGCTGCTGGTGCTGATGGACGCTCTGAAACGGGCTTCGGCAGGGTGTATCACTGCGGTGGTGCCCTATTACGCTTACGCCCGGCAGGATCGCAAGACCGCACCGCGTATGCCCATTACGGCCAAACTGGTGGCCGACTTGATATCCACGGCTGGGGCCCAGCGGCTGCTCACCATGGATTTGCATACCGGGCAGCTCCAGGGTTTTTTTAACATACCGGTGGACCATCTCTATGCCACCCCGGTCCTCCTGGATTATATGCACACGAATTTCACCCCCGATGTGGCTATTGTGTCGCCGGACACCGGCGGGGTGGAGCGGGCCCGGGCCTTTGCCCGCCGCCTGCCAGGCAGCCTGGCCATCATCGACAAACGTCGGGAGGGGGCGACAATATCGGCAATGACCCTCATCGGCAATGTCTGGGGCAAAGAAGCGGTTATTATTGATGACATGGTCAACACCGGCGGCACCCTGACCATGGCCGCGGAAATCCTGGTGCGGCATGGAGCCCGGGCCGTTCATGCCTGCGTTACCCATCCGGTGCTGTCCCGGAGTTCCGTCGCCGCCATCAAAAACTCGTTACTGCGCAGTCTCATCGTCACCGATACCATACCCCTGACCCCGGAAGCGGAAGCCTTGGATAAAATTAAAGTTCTTTCCGTCGCACCCATCTTGGCGGAAGCCATCCGGCGGATTCATAATCAGGATTCGGTCAGCTCTTTATTTGTTTAAAATTTTGCAAGAGGCTCCATTAAAAAAATATTCCTGCATCTCTCTGTCTTTGATAACTTTTACCATCAAACCAAGATGGGCTGCTTTTGCCCTGGCCGGCGGGAAAGATACCACCAGAAGGAAGGCTTGTCTTTAGCGGCCGGTCCAGGCACCGACTCACGGGCGGGCGGGCAGTCTGCCGTCCGGGGCGCCGGCTGCTGGAAAAGCTGGCGAAGTGCGCCTGAACACCCTCAGTTCCGAAAGGTTGTTATCTCGATCCCACTTCGTATCTGGAAACGCATTATTACTCAAGGCTTTGTTTTGACGCCTCTATTAGTACTTCGCCATCAGGAAGGTTTACCGTGCAACTCATCATCGGCCTGGGAAATCCAGGGCTTCGCTATATGCACATGAGGCATAATATCGGTTTTCAAATCGTGGACCTCCTCTCCAGGCGCTGGGGTGTGTCCCTGAATCGCCAGAGCTGTTCCTCCCGGTGGGGGCAAGGGTTTTTTCATGGCCAGGAGGTGGTTTTGGCTCAACCCGAGACCTTCATGAATCTGAGCGGACGGGCCGTGTTTCGCTTGATGTCCTTTTTTCAGGTGACCGCAGCCGACTTATTTATCATTCATGATGACCTGGATCTGCCCCTCGGGCGCTTAAAGTTCGTGATTAAAGGCGGTGCTGGCGGACACCGGGGCATTGCCTCCATCATCAACACCATACACTCAGCTGAATTCCTGCGTTTGAAAGTCGGCATCGGCCGGCCCCAGTTCGGGGAGCCGGTGGAAAGTTATGTCCTGAGCCGGTGCTATCCGGCAGAAGCGGAATTATACGCCGCCATGGTGGCGCAGGCCGCGGCCGCCGTGGAAACGTTTCTGCTAAGCGGTCTGAGCCAGGCCATGAGCCTGTATCATGGTCCGGGGCCTGTTCAGGAGCATAATCGGGCCTCTCCGGGAGCCGGCAAGGGGCGGAGGCAACTGGAGGCGGGATAATGTTCGGCTCAGTGAGCTGCGGGATAATTTAACATCGAGGAGAAGAACCCTGTGACGGCGGCACGAAACGACGAAAAAGAGCGGGAGCGTCCCAGTTGGCGGGAAATCGACCGGCAGAGGGATCAGTCCCGACACGGCCGGGCGGAAAAGAAATTCCCGGGAGGGCGGCGGCAAGAAGAAAAAATCCGGCAAGAAGCCCTCAAACAGGCCGAGGCGCTTTTTGCCGCGCCCCAGCAACGGCCGGAATATAAAAAGGCCGTGGCCGCTCTGGAAGACCAGCGGGCCACGCCGAAATTTCCCGCCGCGGCGGAAAAATTCCTGCAAATTTACGGCATCCCCGAGGATTGGCCGGCCTTAATGCTGCTGCTGGATTATTCGGATCCGGCAGTGGTGCGGGAGGCCTTGATTCGCCTGGATAAACTGGCCCCCTCCCGGAGTATGACGGAACTTCAGGGCTTGAAAGGCAAACTGCGCACCTTGTCTTTGACCTCCCGTTTCCTCGAGGTTAAAGAACAGGCTGCTGCCGTGCTCAGGGAACTGTAACACAGTTTCCGGTTTCCAGTTTCGGTTATAAGTTTAACTGTGAACCCCCCCCGGCTGTAGGGGCGGACCCCCGTGCCCGCCCGAAAAAAAGTTTTTCATTTCCGGGGGGATGGGCCAAACCGGCTATGATCGTTTTCATTAATTCCTCTAGGAAGTATCATACCATGCTAAAGTGGCTCGTCTATCTCGTCTGTATGACTGCCCTTCTGCCAGCCTGCGAGAGGGTGCTTTATCCCCGGCTTGAACCCACTATGTGGTCAAGCTATTTTCAGCTCCAGGAGCTCAAGCCCGGCATGACCAGAGCTGAAGTAATCGCCCGCATGGGGCCGCCCCGGGTAACGGAAGAGGGCTCCAGAAATGGTGAGCAGTATACCTTTCTCATGTACCAGACTCATTCCATGGATTATAGCGGCAGCGAAACCATCCGTGGTGGCTTCACTCCTCTCGTGTTCAAGGGAGACAGCCTGGTGGGTATCGGTGAGAGGGCCTACAACCGGGCCATGGCCTTCCCCGGCAAAGAGGCCAGAGAGGGTTTGCCGTACGAGTTGCCCCGCTGATATATCCCTGAGGGGATTGCCCGACCTTAAATTGACCGCCCAGGCCTGTTGCAGCGGATTCCCTCCTGGCGGCGGGTGGCCTCCCCCGCCAACTGCCCGCAGGCGGCGAAAATATCCGTGCCCCGGCTTTCCCGGATCAAAGTGGTGTAGTGGGCCTGCACCAGGATGTCCTGGAAGGCCAGAACCGTTTCCGGGTCCGGTCGTTGAAAAGGCAGGTCGGGGTGGGGATTAAAGGCGATGAGGTTTATTTTGGCCCGCAGACCCCGGAGCCGGCGCGCCAGTTCCCTGGCCTGGGCCGGCTGGTCGTTAATTCCCCGGAGGAGAACGTAAGAAAAAGTAATGCGCCGGTGCGGCGGTAGCGGGAAGGCCCGGCAGGCGGTGAGAACCTGCTCCAGGGGGTATTTTTCATTGATGGGCATGAGGTGGCGGCGCAGCTCATCGTTGGAAGCGTTCAGGGAAACCGCCAGGTTCACCCGGACGGCCTTTCCCAGGGCGGGAATCAGGGGTGCCAGCCCCACGGTGGAAACCGTCACCCGGCGGGAGGAAAAGTTCAGCCCCCAGGGGGCCAGTATTATGGTGAGGGCTTTAACCAGGTGGGCAAAATTAGCCAGGGGCTCCCCCATCCCCATGAACACTAAATTGGTGATGGCCTGCTTATCCGGGAGGCAAGCCCGCACCGCCAGAATCTGATTGATGATTTCCGCCGGGGTCAGGTTGCGGCGGAAGCCTTGACGGGCGGTGAGGCAGAACCGGCAGCCCTGGGCGCAACCGGCCTGGGAAGACAGGCACAGGGTGTAATGATCCGTTTCCGGGATCAGCACGCTTTCAATGACCTCGCCGTCGGCTAAACGGAAAGCGAATTTTTCGCAGCCATCCAGGGACTTCTGCCGATCCAGCAGGGGCAGATGACTGATAAAGGTTTTTTCCGTCAGGAGTCGGCGCACGTCCTTGCCGATATCGGTCATGGCCTCGAAATCGGAGACACCTTTAAAAAGCCATTTTTGGACCTGGCGGGCGCGAAAGGGGGCCTGCCCCCAAGAGGCCATGAGCTCTTCGAATTCTGGCTGAGTGAGATTTTTTAAGTCCGTCTGAGTTGACATACTGGTGGGGGTGACGCAAGCCACCGATGGGAGGCAGGCCCGTCCGAGGACGATGCCGCTGGCCGTCAGGAGCCCCTGACCCGTTCCTGCTTTTCCTGCCGTGACTTACACTCGATGCACAAGGTAGTCACCGGTCGGGCTTGCAGGCGTTTTTCCCCGATGGGTTCGCCACAGGCCTCGCAATACCCGTAGGTGCCGTCCTCGATGCGCTCCAGGGCCTCTTTGATCTTGGAAATAAGTTTCCGTTCCCGGTCCCTGATGCGCAGCATGAAATTCCGATCTGTCTCCAGGCTGGCCCGATCGGTGGGGTCGGGAAAGGTATCGAGGGTGTCAGACATGCCGCTGACGGTTTTATCGGCTTCTCCCAGGAGCTCTCTGAGTCGCTCTTCCAAAGACTCTTTAAATTGAGATAGCTGTTCCGGTTCCATTTCCCTGAATGCCTCCCTTGCCAATTAATGGTTATCACCCGGCGCCGTGGTGATAATCGCCGCTTTTGCCGCCACTTTTTTCAGCCAGATAGATTTTTTCAATGATCATGCCCCGATCCAGCGCCTTACACATATCATAAATGGTGAGGGCGGCCGCGGCGGCTCCGGTGAGAGCTTCCATTTCCACCCCCGTCTGGGCCCGGGCCCTGACTTTGACCTGGATTTTCAGGGTTAGGTTTTTGGGATCCGGAAAAAATTCTACTTCCACTCCGGTGATGGGAATGATGTGGCACAAAGGAATCAGGTGCGGGGTGTTTTTTACGGCCATGATGCCGGCCAGCCGGGCTGCGGCCAGGGCGTCGCCCTTGGGCAGGCGGCCCTCCAGGAGCCGCGGGAAAACTCTGTCCCCCAAATAAATGGAGCAGACTGCCGTGGCCTGGCGCGGAGTTTCCTTTTTGTGGCCGACGTCCACCATGCGGGCCTGGCCCTGGGCGTCCAGATGCGTGAAGCCGTCGTGGTGTTCAGGGTTCAAGGGTTTTCCTGCTCAATTACTTTCCGTTATAGATTCTCGGTGCTCGCTGTACAACGCTGACTCGGCAAACCGGGGTTTATTGGTTATATGAATAGTAATGATCAAATTGCCGGGATGGCAGTCTCCCGCGACTGGCACCCCCAAACCGGGAAAAAGAAAGCTCTGTCCAGATTGGGCGCCTCGAGGCAGTTTCAGAATCCTGACGCCCACAAGGGTTGGTATTTCGATTCTGGCCCCCAAAACCGCCTGGGCAAAACTCACCTCCAGGGTGGCATGCAGGTCGTTTCCCTGTCTTGTAAAGAATCGATGCGGTTCCACGTGCACTACCACCACCAAATGCCCCGGAGGTCCCTGGCGGAACCCCTCCCCGCCCTCGCCGTTGATCCGGATACGGGCGCCGTCCTCCACTCCTGGGGGAATGGTAATACGATATTTTTTCAGTTGGGAAAGATAACCCTGGCCCCGGCAATGAGTACAGGGATGCGTTATGATCTTTCCCTGACCCTGGCAGGTGTCGCAGACAGGGCCGATTTTGAGCTGTCCCGGACTGGCCCAAAGTCGCCCTCGGCCGTTGCAGGCGGGGCATTCCTGATAATGACTACCGGGCTGCAAACCGGTGGCCTGGCAGAAACCGCAACGTACCAGGCGGCGAAATTCAATTTCCTGCTCCAGCCCCCACATGGCCGCCAGGAAAGGAATCTGGAGATCGTAACGAAAATCCGGTCCCCCAAAACTGGAAAAAGGTATGGAACTTTCGGCAAAACCGAATAAGTCCGCCAAGTCTTGCGGGGAGACGACCCGTCTACCGTTGCCATTGGTTTTGCGGGGCTTCTGGCCCGGGGGAGGGGACTGCTCCTGGCGGCGGCGCTGGCAGATGGCGCCATACGCCTCGGCCACCTCCCGGAAACGGGCGGCGGCCTTGGGATCCTGAGGATTGCGGTCAGGATGAAACTCCAGGGCCAGCAGGCGGAACCGCCGCTTAACTTCGTCGAGCCCGGCTTTGGGGGAAACGCCCAGGATGCGATAACACTCAGGAATTTTCGGCAAGATCGTCACCCGCCAGCCACAGGGAGTTCTGCCCTGAATCCCCTGCGGCAGCTTTTGGCCGGATCTCCGTTCCGGCTCTTTCTGCAGCCCATTGCGCCAAAGAAACTTTCTCCAGGGCCAGAGCCCTGGCTGCCACCTTTTCCCACAATTCGGGCTCCTGCCGGCCCCGGGCCTGGAGCAGACGCTCCAGTAAAAAGGCGTCCCCGGTTTCCAGGGCTATCTCCTGGAGGGCAGCCAACTCCTCGGCGGCATTGCCTTTAAGAAAAAAATCCAGGGCGTCGGCCAGCCACCCCGCTTCCAGGAACATCAGGCCATATTTCCGACATTCCCCGGGGGGGAGGTCGGCATCGTCTAACAATTTCTTTTTTTTAAGAAAGTTTGGAAGGTTAGCCACTGTCATATCTTATTGTCATCCTACCCCGTGAGCTTAGCACCGATTCAGATTGTCATTACTCTAAAATAGATATTCTAACCGAGTCATATCACCTTGTAAACTACATTTGTGAACCATAATCCACCGCCAAAATTTTAACGTGCTAATATATCGTGCCGAAAAGTTGTTTTTCAGGACCGATGAAGGATTAAGAGTAAATATTCGGTCAACTCGGTAATAGCCAAAGAATCAAGTATTACACAGGGCTTGTTTGAAAGAGTGTTCGAGGGGGGTAGAGCCAGATATCCTTGACAGGTAGAGAGAAGGTCTGGTGAACCTCGAACTTGCCACGGCCTTTGGTTTGGCCGACATGGATCCAGTCGGCAGCTTTATAACAGGTTCCCGAAAAACGCTGGGTTTCGACAAAGGTTTCCAAGTGCACCGGTGGGTAGCCATATCGCCGGGACCAGCCAACAGCTAATCTCCGGGCTGCCAGGGCCAAGACTTTGGAAGCCAGGTTAAGGGAATAGTTACGATATCTTCTTAAAGCCCGAGGTTATCATGTTGAACTAACAGAAAGGATTTTTTCCACTGATTAAAAATAGCCCCAAAAGAAGCAATTACTATGCGGCATGTCAGTCATGCCACCAGGTTGAAACTTATTCCCTAAACCAGGCTGATTTTCAGGACATCCTCCTGTGGTATGGCCCGGTCCAGGCGGATGAGAATAGTTTCGCCCGGATTGAACTGACGTCCTGAAGGGGCGGGCATTTCCGTTTCCAGGAGGATGTCCGGCAGAAGCAGACGATAGCGGTTGGGGTGGTGTTCCAGGACCAGGGCTGGCAGTTTCTGGCCTAAGCGCTGGCTCAGATATTTAAGCAGCCAATAACGCAACCGCCGGGTTTTCAGAATGGCGGCCCGGCGCAGGGCCGGCTCCAGGGTAGAGAGCACCACCTCCAAATCCTTCGTGCTGTACGGTGGGGGTTGTTCACTCAGGGCAGCCAGGATTTGCCGGTGGATGATGACATCCAGATAGCGCCGGATAGGTGAACTGAGGGTGGTATAGACCGGCAGCCCCAGGCCCCAGTGCGGCTGGGGCTCCAGCTCCAGGAGCACCCGGCTCAGGCGGCGGCGGTTCTGCCAGAGCTGGAAGAGAGATTTTCCCTCCACGGGGGCCAGTTCCTCCCGGGGCGGCGCCTGGCTGCGATACAGGGCCGGCAGCCCCGCTTCGGAGAGATAATGGGCCCCTAAGTAATTCGCCAGGATCATGGCCTCGGAAACCATCTCATGACTGGGGGTTTCCGTATCCTCGATTTCGACGCGCACATCCCCCTGGGCATCTGTATAAATGAGCACGTCGGGGAACTGCAGCTGGACGCCGCCGTGGCGCAGCCGCCGTTCTCTCAGCCTGATGGTGAGCCGATGCAAGGCGGCCAGATTTTCTTCCTGACCCATCCGGAAGTCCACCTCGTGGTAGGTGAGACGCTGGTGGACGCGAATTAGACTCGGGAAGAGGGTGTAGTCCAGAATTTCGCCAGCTTCGGAGACGTTCACCAGAAAACTCAAGGCCCGGCGGGTCTCCTGGGCCAGCAGGCTGAAGGTATTTTCCGACAGGGTCTCAGGGAGCATGGGAATGCGCCGCTCAGGTAGATACAGGGAAGTTCCCCGTTCCAGGGCGGACAGGTCCAGAAGGTCCCCCGGGGGATAATATGACGTGACATCGGTGATATGCACCCCCAGCCGCCAGCCTTGGGGGGTTCTTTCCAGACTCAGGGCGTCGTCGAAGTCCCGGGTGCGTTCGCCATCGATGGTGAAAGTTTTCAGATCGGTGAGATCTACGCGTCGCGAGGCATAGGGGTCAGGGTGATCCGGTCGGGTGCTGAGACGCAGTGCGGCATCTTGAACCTCCGGGGAGAATTCCTGGGGGGCTTCGTACCGGTAAAGGTCGAGATTCTCGTCTGGAACAAAAACCCCCAGTTTGAGCAGCAGCTTGAAGGGAGTGTCAGGCTTGCCAAGCTTGGCTTCTTCCAGATATGCTTTCCCCAGTTCGTAGAGTTCCCCGGCCGAGCCGTACACGGCCATATCCCGCAGCACCTCCACCAATCGTTGTTTCCAGGCCGGGTCGGTGATGTCCTGACCTTCCCAGGCGGACTTGAGCCAGACCGCCGCGGTTTCCATTTCCTGACGCCGCTCCAGCTCCCGACGATAGTGTTCCTTGAGATTCGCCACTACCTCCGGTGGATGTGGTTGCCAGAGCCCGCCTTTGTATCTGAAGAAGAAACGATCCTCATACAGAGCCCGGCCCAGGGCGGCGATCTGGTCCGAGGTCACCCCGTCCCCATACCAGAGCCGGGCCAGATCCGCGATAATGTAATCTTCAGCTTCATCCACCAGCAATTCCCACAGTTCTTCCAGGTTGATTTCCTGCTTCAGGGCCTCCCGGCGTCGACCGATGGCCTTGAGGTGCTCCACTAGTTCGTGGCGCGACAACTCAGCCCCGGCAGACCAGGGGGTGGTGTGGATGAGACGTTTGCGAGGAAGATTCACTTCCCGATTCTGTTCGGTGATGACATGCAAACGATCGCCGCGATCGTCCCCCA
The DNA here is from genome assembly GCA_016874895.1 of Deltaproteobacteria bacterium. Lineage (GTDB taxonomy): Bacteria > Desulfobacterota > Desulfobaccia > Desulfobaccales > Desulfobaccaceae > Desulfobacca. The sequence goes on along the minus strand of VGSX01000004.1, from coordinate 8,147 downwards.
CAAAAGCGCAGTAAATTTTGCGGCCCTCAAAGAATTCGACAACTTGATAATTATCCATAGTGGCAGGCTATCAGCTTTCAGAAATAACGATGAGTTAAGTCAATTTTGGGAAAACGCCAGGGTAAGCGTTCAGCGGTCAGCTTACAGCCATCAGCTAATGCTTTAAATTCAAATAGTTATTCCAAGGTGGCGGATCACTGGTTGTTCGCTTAGTTTCCCTAACCAATTGTTTTTGCTGAAAGCTGATTGCTGATAGCTGAACGCCTACACGCCAGGAATCAGTCATTTTTTGCTAACTATTGAAAGTTACCCTTTTAGCTGACGGCTGAAAGCTGACCACTGAACGCTTGCTAATGTCATTTATTTACCTGGCAGCTGCAGGCTGACCGCTGGCATATTTAATAATCATGTTACTTTATCAAGAGTTAGAGAAATGTCAAGGGAAGGTGGCGAAGTCATGGCTTTATCGTTGCAATCCCTCCCCCCCCTGTTATAATGAGGCCATATGTGGTGAGAAAGTTTAGGTTTGCCGGAGGAGGTGTACACGCCGGCGGTATGAAACTAGCCCTTATTTCAGACGTACATGCCAATTTGGAAGCCCTGGAAGCGGTGTTCCAGTCCATTTTGCATGAAGAAGTCGACCTCATCCTCCACCTGGGGGACCTGGTGGGCTATAATGCCAATCCCAGGGAATGTATTGATCTCATCTGCCAACACGAAGTTCTCTGCGTGGCCGGCAACCATGACCGGGCGGTCATTGACCCCGCCCTGGCCCAGGATTTTAACATCATTGCCTATCAGGCGGTTCTCTGGTCCCAGGACCAGTTGACCGAGGTTCACAAGACCTTCCTGCAGCAGTTACCCATTAACCGGGTCATTGAAAACCGTTTTCTGGCCTGCCACGGCGCTCCATATAATCCGGACGCCTATATTTCGCATCACTTTCAGGGCAAACGAGTTCTCAACCTGTTGCGCCGGGAATTAACCCCTGCTACGGTATGCTTCTTTGGCCATACCCATCGCCGGGCCGTCTGGTACCGGGACGTCCGCGGCAAGGTGGCCCAGTTGCCCATTTCCCAGGATAAATTCCGCCTGGAGCAAGCTAATCTTTACTTGATCAATCCGGGCAGCGTCGGCCAGCCCCGCAACCGTATTCCCCTGGCTTCATACGCCGTTTTCGATACCGTTGCCTTCGAATTGCAATTCAAACTGGTTCCCTATGACATCGGTTTTGCCCAAAGTAAGATCCTGGCGGCCAAACTGCCCTCCTACCTGGCCGAACGTTTGGCCGAAGGGGTGTGAACCGCTGCCGGGTCGGGAGAGGGGGAGGATGACCATGATGCAGGAGTTTCGCAAAGAGGGGGTGCTCAAAGACGGCACCAAAGTTCTGCTGCGTCCCATGGTGCGGGAGGACCGGGATAAACTGATGGATTTTTTTTCCCGGGTTTCAGACCTGGACCGCCAGTTCTTGCGCAGTGACGTGCACGATCCCAAGGTAATCGATACCTGGGTAAATAACATCGACTACAAGAAAGTTTTTCCCCTCCTGGCCGAGGTGAACGGGAGAATCGTGGGCGATGCCACCCTGCATATGCGCCGCGCCGGTTGGAAACGCCATCTCGGTAATGTGCGTGTGGTAGTGGCCAGTGACTTCCAGGGGCGAGGTCTCGGGACCTTGCTCATCAACGAAATCGCCGAACTGGCCGGGGAGTTCGGCCTGGAAAAACTCGTCTCGGAAATCTATTTCAACTCCCCCGCTGCCATCAACGCCTTTAAACGGGCCGGCTTCGGGGTCAAAGCGGTCTTCGAGGATTTGGTGAAGGACCTCTACGGGAACAACATCGACATGATTGTCATGGTCTGCGATGTGGAGGCCCGGCGGGACCGCCTCCGGGGCAAGGGATTGGCCTGATGATCCCGGCTGAACCGAGGCGGACCGGGAAAGAAACCAGACGTTGGCCATTTCACCGGAGAGTGTTACTATCCGGTAAACGGATATATTCCCTGATCTTGTAAATATTGCCCTTACCTATGGCTTTTTCTGCGAAAATTGTTACAATAAATCACCTCCTGTGGAAAAACTGAGCCGGGATAGTTATTATGATCAATCTTAGCCTTGAAACCATCCGCGACCTTTCACCCGAACGCCGCCAAGCCATTGTAAAACGATCCAGTGTGGACGTGACCGCGGTCCTGGACGATATCAGGATAATTGTCAATGATGTCCGTCAACACGGGGACCGCGTCTCCATGGATTTTCATCGGCAGTTTAAGGCTGATATAAGTCCGGAGGACCTGGTAGCCGGCCCAGAGGAAATTGCCGCGGCCTATGATTCCCTGGACCCCAAGCTCATCGATGCCCTCAAACAGGCTGCGGCCAACATCGAAAAATTTCACCGGGCCCAACTGGATCGGGAGATGTGGGCCATCGAGGTGCAGCCGGGTATCCTGGCCGGTCGTCTGTGTCGCCCCCTGGACCGGGTCGGGTGTTATATTCCCGGGGGACTGGCCAAATATCCCTCCACCGTGCTGATGACCATTATTCCTGCCCGGGTGGCCGGGGTGGCGGAAATCGTTGCCTGTACACCCCCGGACCAGGGCATGACCGCCAACGCCACCACCCTGGCGGCCGCTCACCTGGCTGGAGCCCAGAAGATTTATAAAATCGGCGGTCCCTGGGCCGTGGCCTCCATGGCCTACGGCACCGAGACCGTCCCCAGGGTGGATAAGATCGTCGGCCCGGGGAATAAATACGTCACTGCGGCCAAACTGCTCGTGTTCGGGGAAGTGGGTATTGACTCCCCCGCCGGCCCCAGTGAAGCCCTCATTCTCGCCGATGAAATCGCCGAGGCCAGGATGGTGGCCATCGACTTCCTGTCCCAGGTGGAACACGATCCCGATGCGGCTGCCGTTCTGGTTACCACCTGGGAACCCCTGGCCCACCTCGTCATTGAATTTATTCAGAATGAAATCAAGGTGCTGCCCCGCCAGGACATCCTTGCCCAGGCCATCAACCATCATTCCGCGGTCCTGTTGGCCCAGGACATGTCTGAAGCCGTCGATTTTGTTAATCTATACGCCCCGGAGCATCTTCAGATTATCACCCGGGAGCCATTTGCCATCTTGCCTCGCATCCGGCATGCCGGCTCCATCTTTCTCGGCCCCTATGCCCCCGTCCCGGTGGGTGATTATGCCTCGGGCACGAACCATGTCCTCCCCACCGGTCAGACCGCCCGTATGTTCTCCGGGCTGTCAGTGGATGATTTCTTAAAAAAACCGACTTTTCAGCATCTGACCAGAGAGGGGTTGCGGTCCCTGAAAGACGCGATCATTTTATTGGCGGAAGCCGAGGGTCTTCCCTTACACGCCCGGGCTGTGGCAGAGCGGTTCCGATACGTTTAAGGGTAAGCATGCAGCGGTTAGCTTACAGCTGTCAGCTCATAGTGTAAATTTAACTATTTCGCATGATATGACTGATTCCAGGCGGCCTCGGCAGATTAACTTAACTCATTAATATTGCTGAATGCTGATAGCTGATCGCCTATAGAAGGAGACGTTACCTTGCTTAAAGGGGAGGCCAACACCGCCGCAGCCCTGGCCGATATTGCCGATGTGCAAAGTATGCCCGATCATCGCAATATCGACATCGACAAGGTCGGGGTGAAAAATATTTCTTATCCCATTGTGGTGCTGGACAAGTTTAACGGTACCCAAAATACCGTGGCCTGTATAAACGTCTATGTCAATCTGCCCTACCGTCACAAGGGCACTCACATGAGCCGTTTCATCGAGATCCTGAGTGAATTTCGGCGCCACATCAGCATTAAAAATATCCCCCAGATACTGGAGGAAACCCGCCGCCGGCTGCACGCCCAGTCCGCCCATATAGAAATGACCTTCCCCTACTTTGTCGAAAAACAGGCGCCGGTCTCCAGGGCCAGCGCCCTCATGGAATATATCTGCACCATCAAGGGATCATTGCATGAAAAGGGGAACATCGACCTCATTGCCTGCGTCAAGGTGCCCATTACCACCCTATGCCCCTGTTCCAAGGAGATCAGCCAGGTGGGGGCCCATAATCAGCGGGGAGAGGTGCGCGTGCAGGTGAGGTTTAAAAAGTTCTTCTGGATTGAGGACTTGATCAGGATAATCGAGGAGTCGGCCTCATGCGAGGTTTATGCCCTGCTAAAACGGCAGGATGAAAAGTTCGTCACCGAGCGGGCCTATTCCAATCCCATGTTTGTGGAAGATATTGTCCGGGAAATCGCCGTGAAATTGGACAGAGATGACAATTTCACCTGGTATTCCATAGATTCCGAGAACTTCGAGTCAATTCACAATCATTCCGCCTACGCCTACATAGAAACCGATAAACGCCAGTCGGAAAAAAAATAAGCGAGAACGCTCCCCGTTATCTTGCCCTGCCACGTCCCTGGCCGCCATAGGCCACGGAAAGGCGGTAACCGGCCTGCCCGGCTTCTCGTGGTGTCCGAGTGTTCCTTCCAAACCACCTTTAACGGGATTGAGTATCCTTGACATCCGGCTTTTCCGAGCGCGGCACGGCGCAGGAATCCCGGCTCATTCAGGTTCTAATGCCCAATTTAGGTAGAACCCAGGCATTCAGGACCACCCAGACCCCCACGAAAATTAATACGTAAACGATCGTGCTCATTATTTGTTACCTCCTGTGGTGTGAAAGCTCGATAAGATGTTAAAAAAATTCTGTGTAGTCACGGTGGAACAGGCCGGGAGCTTCTGCCCATGATTATCTTTTTCGGCCCCACTTCCTAAGAATAACGATTTAATAAGGGTTATCTTTCATGTTTTCTTCAGTTTGTTGAGCTGGCCCACATCTGGCCTGTCCCTGATATTGCGGGGGCGTGACTTCGTGCCCGGTTTGGGGCAGGGGTGCCCTTACCTGAGGTTTCTCATCGGCCGAAGGCAGTTGCCTGCTCCAGTGCCGCAGCCAGAGGTAGAGGCTTTCTTTATAAATATATACCAGAATGCCGGCAACCAGGAAAATTCCCAGCAGGATATAAAAAGAAATATAGTTTCCTTTATAAATGTTGGCTCCTTGCAAGGTAAGCATTAAGGTACCGGGCATGCGCCCGATAATATTAATGACGATAAAGACCCGGAAGGGCATTTTGCTCAGGCCCAGGATAAAACACAAATAATCCTTGGGAAAGCCGGGGATGAGAAAGAGCAGAAAGGCGATGAGCGCACCCTGCTTTTTGATGATGAAGTCAAACTTCTCCAGGTTCTGTCTGCTCACCACCTTTTCCACAAAATGAATTTCCAGCCACCGTCCTAAAAGAAAAGCCAGCGTTGAGCCAATCGTTAATCCCAGTGTGGAGTAAAGAAACCCCGGGGCAATGCCGAACAAAAAGCCGCCCAAAAAACCCGTGGCTTCTCCGGGGATGGGGGCGAACACCACCTGCATGGCCTGGATGCCGATGAAAACCAGGGGAGCTGCGGCGCCGAAGGACATGATCCAATCCCGCACCTGTTCCTTGGACTTAAAAAACCGGAAGGCATCCACCAGCCAGTCGCTGACCACGTCCCGGAACAGATAAAGCAGGATACAACCTGCAGAAATAAGGAGTAAGGCGACCAGCGCGGCCAGCAGCCAGGTACCATTTTTCTGAATTGAGTTATCCGAGGGATTCGACACAATCACGTTCTCTTTCTTAAAGGGAAAATCAAGCCGGTAACTCCGGCTGCCAGAGGCGGCCCTGGAACGTCCGGCGCCGGCCAAAAGTTTCTTTGATCTGTTGCAATACCCCGGTTTTATCCAGGCACCAGCGGGGTTCTACGAGTTCATGGGGATGCGGATCGCCGGTAAGGCGATGAATTACCATTTGCGGCGGCAGCAGCTCAATAAAATCAACTAACAGCTCAATATACGCTTCTCTGCGCAAGGGCGTATAGGCTCCTTGGGCAAACATCCGGGCCAGGGGCGTCTGGCGGATGACATAGAGCAGATGAATCTTGACGCCGTCCAGCGGCAGACTGCTTAAAAATCTCGCCGTGGCCAGCATTTCGGCCTTCCCTTCCTGGGGCAGACCGAGTATCACATGTGCCAGCACGTGCAATCCCTGGCCGGCCGTCAGGTGCGCGGCCCTGGCAAAGCACGGGGCATCATGACCCCGGTTGATTAGCGCCAAGGTCCGGTCCTGGGCGGATTGCAGGCCCAGTTCCAGCCATACCAAGTGAGTGCGGCTATAAGAACTCAGGAGTTTTATGAGTTCAGGGGACAGGCAGTCCGGACGGGTGCCGATGCTCAATCCCACTACCTGGGGGTGGGCCAGGGCCTCCTCGTACAGGCGGCACAGTTTTTCCAGGGGTGCATACGTATTGGAGAAACTCTGAAAATAGGCCATGAATTTCCTGGCCCCGTAACGCTTGCCGACGTGAGCCATGCCGTCTGCCAGTTGCCTGGTGATGCTGTGCCCCTGGGCATGGGCGCCGGTGCCGGAACCCCTCGGGTTGCAATAAATACAACCTCCCCAGCCCACCCGGCCGTCCCGGTTGGGGCAGGTCAAACCGGCATCCAGGGTGATTTTCTGCACCCGTTCGCCCACCCGGTCCTTAAGATAGGCATTTAAGCTATAATAGGGTGTTTTGGGGGAAAGCTGTACCGTCATGCGCCCAGGTCACCCCAGAGATACTGCAGCACCGTCACCGCGGCCAGGGCTGCAGTCTCCACCCTGAGCCTCCTCGGTCCCAGGCCCATGATGAGGAATCCGGCCTTTTGGGCCGCGGCGGCCTCGGCCGCGCTAAAGCCCCCCTCCGGACCGATGAGCGCCCGGAGCCGCTCCGGCCGGGGCAAGGAGGCTAAATCCACCCCCGCGGTGTCATCCCGCTGCTCTTCCCAAAATATTATTTTAACATCTTCCTCGCCTTGGAGCACCTGGGCAAACTCCACCGGCTCCTCAATCTGCGGCAGCACCTGCCTTTGACTGGATTTCAGGGCCTCCTGGGCCAGCCGCCGCCAACGGGCCAGGCGTGATTTTTTCAAGCTGTCCGGTCTGATGAGCGATCTGGCCGAACGAAAGGGTATAAGCCGGTGGATGCCCATCTCCGTGACCTGCCGGACCATGAGATCAAAAACCTCACCTCGCACCAGGGCCAGCCCCAGGGTGATCTCCAGGTTCGATTCCCGCTCCGTTCTCACCTCGGTCAAGAGGCGCAGGCGGACCTTAGAGGGCTCCAGGGCGGCAATTTCTGCTAGATAGATTCTGCCGCAGCCGTCCGCCACCTCCACCCGGGCCCCCACCGGGAGGCGCAGGACCCTGAGCGCATGATGGGTTTCCCCGGGAGGCAGAACGACTTCATCTCCCTGGAAGTACTCCGGTCCGGCAAAGAAACGCCGGAGCTGACGATCAGAAGCTGCCTGGCGAACAAATGGATTTTCAGGGGCCACGGAACTAGGAACGCTTGAGCACCAGGGCGGCCCAATCATCTTTGTGCAGGACCTTGTCAAAGAGCAACCCCTGGTCCAGGAACCGTTTCTGTATCTCGGAGACATCGGAGAGTAAAAAACCCGAGATGATGAGCTGTCCGAAAAGGCGCAGGCGCCCTGCCAGGGATTCGGCCAAGGAGCGTAAGTCCGCCGCAGTAAGGTTGGCGAAAATCAGATCAAACTGCTCTCGGATGGCCGCCAAGGGCACATCATCGGCACGCACCCGATCTTGCAGTTTATTCAACCTGATGTTTTCCCGGGCCGCAGCCAGGGCCTCGGGATCAACATCAATGGCCAGCACCTTGGCCCCCAGATGCCCTGCCGCCAGCCCCAGGATACCGGTGCCCGTGCCCACATCCAGGACTTGCCGGGGAGGGGAAGGGGGCCAGGCCTGGGCCACATCCTCCAGGGCATGTAAACAGAGCCAGGTGCTGGGATGCCGACCGGTGCCGAAAGCCATGCCCGGGAAGATGGTCAGGACCACCTCAAGGCCCGAGGGAGCATATTCTTCCCAGGGCGGGCGCACTATAAACCGCCCGGTGAGCCGACGGGGTCTGAAATGTTTCTGCCAGGAGCGCTCCCAATCCTCTTCCTCGATGAGTCGTTGCTGCAGTTCCCCGATACGATACCCCAGAGAGACCAGCCGGTCCAGATAATGCAACAGGTCCCGCCGGTGGTCGGT
>VGSX01000003.1 GCA_016874895.1 Deltaproteobacteria bacterium | reverse complement strand
TATAGAAACCGTAAACGAAAATCCGAAACCCTTTGTCTGGACCAAAACCGCTGATAATATCCTGGATAAACTGGCACCGCTTTATGCCAAAAATGTTATCAAAGCTAATTGCGAGACACTACACTAGAAGGTAATTTTGTTATGGGTGGGGCGGGCCTCCGTGCCCGGCCCAAAAGCGCCGATCGGGAGATCGGCGCTACCGGATTTTATTAAGCTGGCAACCGAAAACCGGAAACCAGGAACTGAAAACCGCCCCTACCGGGCCTTGATCTTCTCGTTGGGCTGGAACGGCCCGCCGCTCACCACCACTGCGGCGGCGGCATTCGTGCCCAAAACATCGGTGACCCGCAGTTCGCCCCGGGGCACGTCGGCCGTGTAACCCAGAATCGCCTGGTTATTGGGATTGATGACTTCCTTGCCGGGCTCTACCACCTGCAGGAGTTTTCCCGGCTTGAGGCCGGTGTTGTTGCCCACGTTTAAAAAAACCTTCTCCCCTTTCAGGAATTCGATGCGGCCGAACCAATCCAGGCCGCGCACTTCGTTGGCCAACAGGGTGGCATTCTTTCGGATCGCGGTCTGGGCCGCATCGGTTCTCAGGGCGGCGCTGTCGAAGGGTTCCAGGACGGTTTTTACCTGGGCGCCGTTAAAGGTTTCGTACACCTCCATCACCAGGTAGCCGAAACTGTCCTTCTGACCCGGCGGGATGACCTGGGTCACGATGATGCCCTGCACCCCGAGAGCGTCTCCTAGGGCCTGGATATTCTGCCGGCTGGTGAACTTCCGGCCGGTGAGTTTTAGCAGGGCCTCTTTGCTGGCGGCTTCGGGGATGACTACCAAATCTTTCTGCCGCTGCAATTCCGCCCGCAAGCCGTTGGCCAGGCTCAGGTTCAGGCCGTCATAGCCCCGGGGCGTCTCCTGCAAAGCCGGGATCACCGCCAAGGCCCGGCCGCTGTACGGACTGGTGCTTTTAACCTGGGACAGATAGAGTTCCCCGCCCCGGCCCTGCTCCCGCAGGATGCGCTCCACCTCCTGGCGCACCAGTTCCTGGACCTTTTCCGGGGGCACGCCGGCCGCAGCTTTTTCCTCCCGGCCGAAATACTTTTCCCGTAATTTGGCCATGGTGCCGCCCAGCCCGGTGAACTCCTTGCCCGGTTCCGCATAGATGTATTCCGGTTCTTCCGGGTAGGTTAAATAATAGGGGTTGCGGCTGCGCACGTAGGTCTTCCCGTCGATTACCACGGTTTCGCCTACCTGCGGGTGCATGGCTTCTTTGGCCTCCCGGGCCACCTCTTCGTCATCCGGGGTGGTCAGCCCGGTCCATTTTTTCACAGTGGTGCACCCTGAAGCCAATAATACGGCGCTCAAAACTACCACCAACCAGACGATTGACATCCGTAGCAAGGAAGCCTTCATCCTCTGCTCCTCAAAAATGATTTCTTTTGCGGTAATTTTTTATAACTATACCAACTATCCTGATTTTTGTCATCAGCAGGGTGATCTCTTTCTTTCTCCGCCATCCGCCTCATGAATTACAGATCTGATCACTAGGGAGGGAGCATAAAATAATGAGGCTTGCGGTAACACATAGATAAAAAAAGCCCACAGGGATCATACCCTGTGGGCTCAATTAAGTCAATGCCTTGTGATTCTAGAAGAAGAAGTAGCCGGTGGCCATCAGAGAGTGGTTGCCGCCGGAGTTGGTTCTGGTGGTGCCCACCGTCGTATACTGGAAGTATCTGGTTTGCAGGTAAGTATACTGCAGACCGAACTTAAGGGCGGCCACGGGACGATACCATTGGGTCACGCCCACTCGCCAGGTGCTGCTGACGGGATCATTGCCCACGGGGTTGGCATAATTGAAGCCGCCGGGGGCTGCGATGTTCCGGCTGCCATCAAAGCCGAAGGCCTTTTCGAAACCGAAGTTGACGTTGGTGAAAATTTCATTGGTGAAGTAATACTGCAACTGGGCCCAACCGCCGTACCGTTTGATGAAGGTCATGTCATAGTCAAAGCTGTTGGCGACCCCAGGAGTAAGTTGGGCAAAGTTGAAGTAGCGGTCAGCCCCGGGCATATCCAGCCGCCAGGCGGACAGGCCCTGGCCCACCCACCACTGGTGCGCCAGACCCAGAGAACCGGCCAGGTTCTGAGTGACCGTGGGGATGATGGGGGTGAAGTTCTCGATCAGGAACAACCAATGGTCATGATAGCGCATATTCCGGGCATTCATGGTCAGGTTGTTGGTGATGTTTTGGGCCAGAGGGCCGACAGGAGCCAGAAAAGCCCCCGGAGTAGCAATGTTGGGATTCTGGAAATTGCTGTTGCCCAAGGTGTTAAAGTTGTTGGTAGCCACAGCAGTACCGGCCACCGGGACCATGGCCTGGGTTCCCGGAGGCGTCGGGATGGTAGGATCAACTATGTAATTCTGGCTCCGGCTGTTAACAAACCGCTGCGGCGTGTTGCGGGTCCGGAGGTAACCCATGCCGATACCGACATAGAACGGCCTGGGTTTGCCGTACCAGGCGGCCTTGCCATAGAGGTCCTGCTCATAGCGGAATTTGGCTTCCAGCATGGGGGTTTCGCTGGTTTCACCTTCCAGCGGGTTGGTGGCATCGAGGTTCAAACCCCAGCGGCCGCTGATCGGATGGGAAATGGCTAAAGAGGTACTGAAGTAATCCAGGAATTTCTGGGTGTAGCGCACCTGCGGGTTCCTGAGCTGGGTGGCCCCGTAGAGGCAGTAGCCGCCGCTGTCCGCGGTTTCCGGGATCAGCTCGCTGTTCACGGACCAGAACTGCCCCAGGATGATTTCCCGGTCGGGCCAGGCCATTTTGAACATGGCGTGACGCAGGCGTAGTTTGGCCTGGTTAAAGGAAGAGCCGTCCGCCCTGATATAACTGGTTACATCCCCGGCAGCATTCCGGGCCTGGGCAAAGGCAGGATCGCCACCGTCAAAATCCACTTCGATGAAGCCGGTGACTTTGCCGCCCCAGACCTCCGGACCTTTCATGGTCAGGTTGAACCGGGTGGCGTTGGCGTTCATGGCAAACCGGCCGTGGTTATTGTTAGCTACATTATCCCTTCCCAGGAAGGTGGCCAAGGCGTGGCCCGCACCGGCGTGGGAGTTCCAGATGGCGTCCATCCGGATGTAGCCGCCGAGTTCGAAGTCCGCCTTCCCATGGGCGGTTAAGGGCACGCAGAAGAGCATGGCCACCGCCAGGGTGAGTAAACATATCTTTTTCATTATTCCCCCCTTAAAGTGTTAATGGTTAACCTTTTTCCCCTTACAGGTTAGCACTAAGCCGATACAACCTAACTGATTGTTTTAACGAGATTTAACCGATCCCCCCCTTCTTTGCCGTATCACTCCTTCTGCAGAAATATCCGTTGCTTGGCGCTAATATAGGCCAACGGCCAGATTTTGTCAACAAAAAAAATCGGAAAAATGAAGCCCGCGGCCAGGTTCGGCAGATTATTCCGGGGAGGGACTATTCATACGCTAATATTGGGAAATTATTGTAAACCTTATCCATGCCTCGTAAATATTCGGTTAATCCGGTAATTGGTTGAAATAGCCTCAAACATAGACCTGATCATGGAAGATGTTTTTTTTAACATCCTCTATCACTGGACACTGGGTAAGCGTTCAGCGGTCAGCTTGCAGCCGTCAGCTAATGCTTTAAATTAAAATAGTTATTCTAAGGTGGCGGATCACTGGTTTCTCGCTTAGTTTTCTTAACCCATTGTTTCTGCTGAAAGCTGAACGCCTACTGGAAACCTTTGTTGGAACCCAGCGTTTTTCGGGGACCTGTATAAAGCTGCCGACTGGATCCAAGAACCCGCGCTTCCCTGACTTCAGGGAGTAGTTTGCGCCAAAACAGGCTACATCGTGTAAAGAAAAAGAAATCAGCATAAATTTTTCTGGCAAAGTCTCTTTGGCCATGGGGGCAGGCTCACACCACCACCCAATGAACGCCGGATGAATTTAAAATAGCCCGTTTCCGGATGGGAACTAATTAGCCTTGGGTAACATTATGCGCGAGGCAAAACATCTTTCAAAGTAAGATGTTAGGTGAGGCAATGCGGTGTTTGGCCAGAGAGATACTCGAGCTTTTCATCGGCTATCTTGAGGACCAGGAGATAGGTCAACTGCTCAACATAGTCGCCGTAGCTTACTCCATCACCCCGCAGGACATTACAGAAATCCCAAAACTTCTGCACCAGCGTGGCAGCATCATCGGTCATAGCAACACCCTTGGCGGTTTAGAGTTCGATACTTAACACGAGCGCCAGGGCCGAGGAAATATTTTTTAGGTCGCTTTCAGTCAGCCTGCCCAGGCACCGCACCAATCGCTCCTGGGAGAGCGAACGCACCTGAAAAGTGTCGGCGGCAGAGGGATTATCCAGACCGTTGGCCTCAGTGGGGGCGATATACACCAGCCAGGGAGCTTGTCGGTAATGCTGTTTCCATGCCGTGAGAGGCACTATTACCTTGAGGGGCAACATACCCAGAGCGTCATCGTTGATAATAACGGCAGGGCGGATTTTTTTTAATTCGGCGCCAATGGTGGGGTCGAGATTGATGAGCCAGACTTCACCCCGCCGCATGAAAATCCTCGCCGTCCAAAGAGGTGAAGGCGGTCAACTCTCCACCAGGGGCATAATCCGCCCGCAGGGCCTCAGCCGCAGCGGCCATCTCCCCTCTCTTCTCGGCCTTAGATTTAGGGGGGGGCGTCCCGGCTATTTCCTCCCGAAGCTGCTGCACGGCGGCCTCCAGGACCGCCAGGCGCTCCGGGGGCGCCAATTTTTTTAACTCATTCAGGATGTCGCAGCTTTCCATACCTTCTCCTCGCTCCGGCCTGAACCGTTGGGAAGTGTGCTCCTGGTTAGCTTACCACAATTTTCCCGGTTTCTTCAAGGCGGACCGCATCCCGGGGCTACCGTCGTTCTGCTGCTTTGCCGCTCGCAGGCGTGCGCAGTTAAGCCTCATGGCTTGAGTTTGCCCGGCTTGCTCTCCTTGGCATAAAATCCTCCTAGTAAGCGTTCAGCGGTCAGCTTACAGCCGTCAGCTAATGCTTTAAATTAAAATAGTTATTCTAAGATGGCAGATCGCTGGTTTCTCGATTATTCCAAGATTTCGTAAATACGGTAACGTTAAAAAAACACCCCCCTCACCCTGACTCTCTCCCCCCGCAAGCGGGGGGAGAGGGAAAATACGTTAGCGAACTTATGAACTGCTGTACTTAGTTTACCTAACCCATTGTTTTTGCTGATAGCTGATAGCCTACTTTTATCTTATTGATACGATCATTACGATTTACTGATGGCAGTAATATAATTGAATCGTTGGAGATCAGACCGTTATTTCTGCGCCGCGCCGATCACACACGCGGGCATGTTTTTATGGTGATGCTGTCATTTTTATTGACCAGGGAGATGGAACGATTCATAACCCACTTAGACATTACTGTGTCAGAACTGATGCACGACCTGGATCGCCTCTGCCTTCAGTACCAGTGGCTGGCCGATGACGTGCGGATCTCCCGCCTGCCCCAGCCTACGGCCGCCCAATCTGAAATTATACAGGTATTGTCAATCAAGCCCCCCGAAACGATATGTGTACCCAGTAAGAAAACGGCCGGCTAATTTTAATTAATTCATAATATCAAAAGGAGGGGATTGCCTAAAAACTTCTCAAGCTCGGTGTCATGCCTCATGCCCCCTCTCGGGGATTCTTTCTGTCACCTTCCGACCCATGGAAAAGTCGAAAGAACCAAAAAAATTTTTCCCGGGACGATGCCTCGGTTTGGAGAAAAATGGGTTGCCCAGGCAGGTGGCTTGCGATACAATGGCCGAAAATCCCAGCATTTCCCTTGGGCCTTGAAGGAATCACGGTATGGAGATATATATTTCCGGGTCATTGGCGTATGATCGGATCATGGATTTTCCGGGTAAATTCGCTGACCATATCCTGCCTGACAAAATCCATATCCTCAATGTCTGTTTTATGGTCAACGGCTTAACGGAAAAATTCGGCGGCACCGCCGGTAATATCGCTTATAACCTGGCTCTGTTGGGCGAGCAGCCCCTTATCCTGGCAACTGCCGGCAAGGATTTTAGCCGTTACCGGGAGTGGCTGCAGCGGCATATCATCCCCCTGGACGGCATCCGTTTGATTCCCGAGGAATTTACCGCCAGCGCCTATATCACCACCGATCAGTCAGACAACCAGATCACCGGATTTAATCCCGGGGCCATGAAATACCGGTCCCTTTATACCTTTGACAGCGTTAATCCCCAACAGGCCATTGCCATCGTGGCCCCCGGCAATCTGGACGATATGCTGATTTATTGCCAGATCTACCGGGAGAAAAACATCCCCTATATTTTCGATCCCGGACAGTCCATTCCCATGTGGTCCGGGGAGCGGCTCCTGGAAATGCTCACCGGCGCCAGCATTACCATTTCCAACGATTATGAACTGGAGATGATTCTGAATAAAACCGGTTTAAGCACCTCTGACCTGGTGCAGCGCACCAACGTCCTTATTACCACGCTGGGAGAAAGGGGCTCGGTGATTCATACCCTGGACGGGGATTACCCTGTTGACGCCATTCCCCTCAGCCAGGTGGTGGACCCCACCGGGGCCGGGGACGGTTACCGGGCCGGTCTCATCAAGGGGCTCATCATGGGTAAGGGCCTGGTGGAAGCGGCTCAGATCGGCGCCGTCTGCGCCGCTTACGCCGTGGAATGCTACGGCACCCAGGAACACTTTTTCACCCAGGAGGAATTCTGGGCCAGGCACCGGGCGCATTTCGGCCAGGGAGAAGAGTGAATCCGATATGGGAGGGACAAAAGCGTCATGACCGGCCCCCTGAGAGAAGAAATTTTCGATTTTTCGGAGGCGGCGCTGCAGCAATTGCCCCCTCGGATGATCTTGGAGCAGGTCCAGAAGCTTTTTAAAAAATGGGGCATCTACAACCAGAGGCTGACCTTGGAGCATGAAGGGGACATCTATGGGTTTATCTGTGACGATAGGGCCTTTCTGGTCTACCGCCTGTTGTCCCTGTCCGGCGCCTCCCGGGGTGCCCCGGGCTGGCCGGTGTGCCTGGTCACCCCTGAAGAAGTCATCGACGAGTGCAGCCCGCCCTATCCTGAAGAAGATTATTTGGCCTGCCACCTGGCACTGGCCGACTGGCTGGCCATCATCGGCCAGTACCACGGTGAGCCGTCAACTTAGAGCTTGCTTCCAAATCTGCCGCGTCTCTTTCCGGGGCCAGGCCTCCCTGGCCGATGACCTTGAATAACGTCATCCCCTTGTGGAGCGTTTCTTCATACTCCGCCACCTCTTCGGAATCATAGACAATGCCCCCGCCCACGGCAAAGTGGACCTGGTCCTGTTGACGGATGGCCGTGCGGATGGCGATGTTCAGGTCCAGGTTGCGGTGCAGCCCCAGATAACCGATGGAGCCGCAGTAGACATGGCGCACCACCGGCTCCAGCTCGTCGATGATCTCCATGGCCCGGATTTTGGGGCAGCCGGTGACGGAGCCGCCGGGAAAGGTGGCCCGGAGGATATCCACCTGGCTGCACTCCGGTCGCAACCGCCCGGTGACAATGGACACCAGGTGGTAGACATTTTCGTAGGCCTCCAGTCGTTTGTGCTCCCTGACCCGGACGCTGCCGCCGACACAGACCCGGCTGATATCGTTGCGCAGCAGATCCACGATCATGGACAGTTCGGCATCTTCCTTCAGGCTGGCGGTCAGTTCCTGCTGCATGGCCTCGTCTTCCTCCGGGGTGCGTCCCCGGGGGCGGGTCCCTTTGATGGGCCGCGTCTCCAGAACGTCCCCCTGCCGCAGGAGAAAACGTTCCATGGAGGTGGACAGGATCTGGAAATCGTTGCAGTTGAGGTAGGCGTAAAACGGGGCCGGATTGCGGGCGAAAAGCTGACCGAAGAGCCGGTAAAAATCGCCCCGGAAGGGAAAACTGAAGCGTTGCGAGAGATTGACCTGATAGATATCCCCCTGGCGGATGTACTCCCGGGCCCGGCGCACCGCGGCCAGATAGCGTTCCCGGGAAAAGGTGCTGGTGAGCTGGCCCACCTGATAGGCTCCGGGCGGTTTTATGCGGTCACATGGGAAAGGGGCACCTGAATCCGCCTTGGAGACAGAACCGGCCGGGGGTTCGTACTCCACCCATACCTGCCAGCAGCGCCCCTCCCAGCGGTCCTGCACCACGATCCGGCGGGGGAAGGCCCAGACCATCTCCGGCAGGCCCAGATCATCCACCGCGGTGGCCGGTAGCCGCTCCAGGTGATTTTTCAGCTCGTAAGCCAGAAAACCCAGGCCGCCGGCGCTAAAGGGCGGCAGCGGCGTCTGTCCAGGCAGGCTCAGGGCCTCCAGGGCTTCCTCCAAAATATCAAAGGGATTTCCCTCCAAGGTTTTGAGGCATTCCCCCACCTGTATCTCCACCTGCCGTCCTGTGGCGCGCATGACCAGGAAAGGGTCCCAGCCCATGAGGGAATAGCGGGCGGAATCGAGGCTGCCGCCGCTCAGGAGAAGCATGGCATAGGGGAGGTAACGCAGACCCGCAAACAATTCAGACAGCCCGGTGATAGCCCCGGGCAGGTCCAGGGGACTGATGTGCAGGTCGGTTATGCGTCCCCACTGCATCTAAATCAGTCCGGTCCCGGCGGCAAGCGGTGGGCAGTGGAAAAAATCAGTTTTCGGCGGCGGAATCTTGGCTGGAGCGGCGGTCACCCCCGCAAATCCAGGAGCCAGCCGGAGGAAATTGGCCGCCAGCTCCCGGCCGTATTCCGTCAGAAAGGACTCCGGGTGAAACTGGACGCCGTGCACGGGGTAACGGCGGTGGCTCAGGCCCATAATGACCCCGTCGGCGCTGCGGGCCGTGATCTCCAGTTCCCGGCTTCCCGGCTGCACCATGAGAGAATGATACCGGGCCGCGGCCAGGGGGCTGGGCAACCCCGCAAATACAGCCCCACCGGCATGGAATACCTGGTGGCGTTTCCCATGTACCGGCACCGGGGCCAGCACCGTGCGGCCGCCGAAGACCTCGTTGATGGCCTGCATACCCAAACAGACCCCTAATATGGGAATATTCTTATAGAAATTTGCTATGGCGGCCTTGCTTATCCCCGCGTCCGCCGGGGCCCTGGGGCCGGGAGAGATGCAGAGCCAGTCCGGGCGCAGGGCCTCAATGCCGGCCAGACTCACTTCGTCGTGCCGCCGGACCACCACTTCCAGGTCGAAGGCATAAAAGAGGTGCACCAGGTTATATGTAAAGGAATCATAGTTATCGATCATTACCAGCCGCATGGGACCCTCCGAAAAGACAAAAGCCACCCAGAATGAGTCTGGGTGGCTTGCGCCTAGACATAACTCACCCATTAATGTACTATAAAAATAAAAAATGTCAAATTTTTTATTGCTCCTCACCTGAGGGCAGAGACCGGCAAGGAAGCACTACGGGCATGGGTACGGCCCGCCGGGCGATTTCCCAAATGACGTTTTCGGTAGCAGAGCCCAACTCTCCCCGGCGTTTCACTTCCGGGATGACCCGGGTTGCGGGGGATTTTCACGGTAAAATGATGGCTCACGGCTGAAGGCGTGTATCGGCCTGGGAGTATCTCTTCTCAGCCATTAGCTGTCTCCAGAGGTTGCAAAAACCAGGCTTAATGATATAGTAATAATTGTTTTTGTAAATAGTTCGGTGAGCTATAAAAATTACCCTGAAGGGTACGATTCGCGGCCCGGAGGTCGTAATCCGCTGATAAGACAGGAAATCATTTGGTGGGCTGGAATAACAGCCGCCCGGAAAGGAGCCTCCCATGTTTGAAGATTATCCCAAGAAGATAACTCTTCCAGACGGTCTCAGCGTAACCCTGAGACCGATGACGCGTGATGACCAGTATGCCCTGTACAGTTTTTTCGTCGATCTGGGGGAAGAGGATCGGCGTTTCCTGCGCAACGTGGTAACCGACCGGAAGCTCATAGAGAAGTGGGCCCGCAATCTCAATTATGATAAGGTGTTGCCCATTTTGGCGGAATATCAGGATAATATCGTGGCAAATGCTACTTTACACTACCAGACCTTCGGCTGGGGGCGTCATGTGGCCGAGATCCGGGTCACGGTGGCCCCGGAGTTTCAGGGCCGCCGGCTGGGGGCGGCCCTCATCGAGGAACTCACCACCTTGGCCGCCAAACACAACGTCAAGAAACTCCTGGCCAGGATTGTCACCAACCGGGAGGGAGTTATTACTGCTTTTAAGAGGGCCGGATTCAGCCAATTGACGGTGCTGAAAAACTATGTCAAGGATCTCCAAAACCAGCAGTATGCCGATATCGCCCTTCTGGTTAAGGAACTGCAACCCGCGACTTCTTAATGCGGGGGAGGGAGGAGACTTATGCAGGACATCGTGATTGCCAGCGCCGCCAGGACCGCCATCGGCACCTTCGGGGGCGCCCTGCGGGAAACACCCGCCGTGGAACTGGGCGGCATTGTTATAAAGGAAGTTTTACGCCGGGCCAAAGTCAGGCATGACAATGTGGACCTGGTTATTATGGGGAATGTGCTCCAGGCGGGTGAAGGTCAGAACCCCGCCCGGCAGGCAGCCCTGCTGGCGGATATTTCGCAATACACGCCGGCCATGACCGTCAACGCCGTGTGCGGCTCCGGGATGGAGGCCGTGATCACCGCCACCCAGAAGATCCAGGTGGGGGCCGCGGAGATTGTCATCGCCGGAGGCATGGAGTGCATGAGCGCAGCCCCTTTTGTGCTGCCCCAGGCCAGGTGGGGGGCCCGCATGGGGCACGTGCAGGTCTTGGACACCATGATTCACGACGGGCTCTGGTGTTCCTTCGGGGATACCCACATGGGCATCACGGCGGAGAACATTGCCGAACGGTTTCACCTCAGCCGGGAGGAGCAGGACGAGTTCGCGGCCCAGAGCCAGCAGAAGGCCGAGGCGGCTATTAAGTCCGGCCGGTTCCAGGATGAGATCGTGCCGGTGGAAATCCCCCAGCGCAAGGGCGATCCCATCATCTTCGACACCGATGAATTCCCCCGCTTCGGCACTACGGCGGAAAAATTAAGTAAACTCAAACCCGCTTTTGCCAAGCAGGGCACCATTACCGCCGGGAACTCCTCCGGAATTAATGACGGGGCGGCGGCACTCCTGCTCATGACCGCGGAGAAAGCCCTGAAAATGGGCATCCGCCCCCTGGCCAAGATCGACAGTTACGCCTGCGCCGGCTGCGAACCCGAGCTCATGGGTACCGGCCCCATTTACGCGGTGCGCCATGCCATCGAAAAGGTCAGCCTGGAGAGGGGCAAGAAAATCGAACTGGTGGAACTCAATGAAGCCTTTGCGGCCCAGTCCCTGGCCTGCCTCAAGGAACTTAAACTTCCCCCGGAAATCGTCAATGTCAACGGCGGCGCCATCGCCCTGGGTCACCCCATCGGCTGCAGCGGCGCCAGAATTCTGGTAACCCTGGTCCATGAGATGCAAAAACGCAACGTCGAGGTGGGGCTGGCCAGTCTGTGCGTCGGCGGCGGCATGGGCTATGCGGTGATCGTGGAGCGCGGGTGGTATTTCTAATGTCAGGCTTCCGAACCGCCCGCCGGATAAGCTGAGGGGGAGATAATTATGGACAAGCTGTCAGAGATACTCATTAACACCTATCCCAAAAACATCTCCTTGGACGACGGCACGCCCGTCACCTTGCGGCCCCTGTTGAAGTCGGATGAGGCCGGCCTGGTGGAGTATTTCAAGAATTTACCGCCAGAGGACCGGCTCTGTCTCAAGGAAGACGTCACCAACCCCAAGGTCATAGAGAATTGGATCTACGATTTAAATTATGACACTATTCTCCCTCTCGTTGCCCTGCATAACGGGCAGATTGTGGGAGATGCCACCCTGCACTTCAATCCCATCGGCTGGACCAGGCATCAGGCGGAATTGCGTCTGACCACCTCCACCCAGTTCCGGGTGCGGGGCCTGGGGACCACCCTGCTCCATAACCTCATCGATATCGCCACCCGCCTGGGCCTGGAGCAGATCCACATCGAGATCCCGCCTCGTCTCGATAAAGCGTTTTACCTTTTTGAGAAGATGGGATTCAAGGAAGTGGCCAACCTGCAGGGTTTCGTGAGAGACCTGGAGGGCGCGGAATCCGATCTGGTCCTGATGGTCAAGTATCTGCAGGAATAACACAATAAACATCCACCCGACCTGACCAGGACGGCCCTGAAGCATCGCTTCAGGGCCGTTTCTGGTCTTTTGGGAGGCGTTTAGTTATCAGTAATACAGTTTTCGGGGTTCAATCTTCGGTTTCCGGTTCACTCAGGCATTATTAATGGATGGACCGGCAAGGATCACTTCAATATTTTGCATTGCATAATACTTATTGACAACCTAAGGCTCTGCCATTATATTTAGGGATACTTATCGTTGACGCTTCGCAAAATATTCTGCAGTAAAAAAAGCACGCAGCGGTCTTTCTGTGGCCTCTCAGGGAAAGATTGACCTGAACAATGGAGGTAGAGCATTGGCACAACCGAAAATGATCGAACTGGCCCTCCAGGGCGGCGGGGCGCACGGCGCCTTCACCTGGGGTGTTTTGGACCGCCTTTTAGAAGATGACCGGATTGCCATTGAGGGCATCAGCGGCACCAGCGCCGGGGCCATGAACGCCGTGGTGGTGGCGGATGGCCTGGACACCGGCGGCAAAGAGGGCGCCCGGGAAGCGCTGCGGAAGTTTTGGTACGGAGTGCACCAGGCCGGGCAATTCTCGCCCTTCAAGCGGACCTGGCTGGACCGGTTGCTGGGCCGCTGGACCTTGGACTTCTCGCCCGGCTATATTTTTTTTGATGCCCTTGTCCGCATGGTATCGCCTTACCAGATGAATCCCTTTGATCTCAACCCGTTGCGCGATCTCATTACCTCCCTGATAGATTTCGAACATGTCAGGCATGCCGAGGGCATCAAACTTTTCGTGGTGGCCACCAACGTGCGCACCGGCATGCAGAAGATCTTCCGCCGGGAGGAGATGACTGCGGACATGGTGATGGCCTCCTGCTGCCTGCCTTATATCTATCAGGCCGTGGAGATAGATGGGGAGGCCTACTGGGACGGCGGCTACATGGGCAATCCGGCCCTCTTTCCGCTGGTGGATAATTGCCAGTCCCGGGACATCGTCATCGTGCAGATCAATCCCATCCACCGGGAGGAGATTCCCCGCACGGCCCAGGACATTTTCAACCGCATCAACGAGATCACCTTTAATGCCAGCCTGATCAAAGAGGTCCGGGCCATCGCCATTTTAAAAGAGCTCATCAAAGTGGCGAACCTGGAAAATCAGCGCTTCCGGGATGCCTTGTTTCACCGCATTGACGGTGATGCCGAACTCAAATCTTTGAGCGTCTCCAGCAAATTCAACACGGAATGGGATTTCTTTATACATCTGCACGATGTCGGCTACCGGGCCGCTTCTGACTGGCTTGACAGGCACTATAACGATCTGGGCAAGCGCTCCACCCTGGACTATGAAGCCGTTTACCTTGCCTGGAAGGAAAGCAATCTATGTTAGGTATGTTAGGGATCCTCATAGCCCTGTTGCTGCTGATGTATCTGGCCTACCGGGGGGTCAGCGTGCTCATTGCCGCGCCGCTCATGGCTGCCCTGGCCGCCCTGGCCGCCGGGGATATGCCTATTATGGGGAGCTACACCCAGATCTTCATGCAGGCCACCGGCAATTTCATCATCCTGTATTTTCCGCTTTTCCTGCTGGGAGCGATTTTTGGCAAACTCATGGACGACAGCGGCTCGGCCCAGGCCATTGCCCAGTGGACCGTGAAGAAGTTCGGCCATGCGCGGGCTATCCTGGTGGTGGTGCTGTCCTGTGCGGTGCTCACCTATGGCGGGGTGTCGCTGTTCGTGGTGGCTTTTGCCATTTACCCGATTGCCGAGAATCTCTTCCGGGAAAACGGCCTCCCCAAGAGGCTCATCCCGGGCGCGGTGGCCCTGGGGGCCTTTTCCTTCACCATGACCGCCCTGCCGGGCACCCCGGCCATCCAGAACGCCATTCCCATGCCGTTCTTTGGGACAACTCCTTTTGCCGCGCCTTTCCTGGGGATCATTGCCGCCCTGATTATGCTGGCGTTGGGCATGCTGTGGCTTAACTGGCGGTTGTCCACGGCCGTGTCCAGAGGAGAAGGCTATGGGGAGCATGAGGATGTGGCGCCCAAACCGGACAAGCGGTTGCGGGAATGCGCCGAGGGGGAGGGTTTTGACATCATGGAGCTCAGTGATAAGCCAACCCCCGCGGGCCAGCCGGGTTTCTTCTTGGCTCTATTCCCCATTATTCTGGTTATCGCCCTGAACTACCTCTTCAGCAAAATCATCATTCCAGCCCTGGATACCTCGTTTCTGGCCCTGCCCCAATTCGGGGAAACTAATATTAAAGCGGTGGGGGGCATCTGGTCCATCATCGCCGCCCTGGTCATCTCCATCCTGGTGGTGACGGCGCTCAATTTCCGGCGATACTCCAATTTTACCGAGAGTTTGGATTCCGGGGCCAACGCCTCGGTCCTGCCGATCTTTAATACCGCCAGTCTGGTGGGGTTCGGGGCGGTTGTCGCCTCCCTGGCCTCCTTTGAAATTATCAGCTCCGGCGTGCTTAATCTGGGCGGCGACAATCCCTTGGTTTCCCTGGCCCTGTCAGTGAGCATCCTGGCCGGGATCACGGGTTCGGCCTCCGGGGGCATGAGCATCGCCCTGCAAGCCATGGGAGCCACCTTTGCGGAGATGGCCGCGGTCTACGGCATTTCCCTGGACCTGATGCACCGGGTCACCGCCATTGCCGCCGGCAGTCTCGACGTCCTGCCCCAGAACGGGGCGGTGATTACCCTGCTGGCCATCTGCAACCTGACGCATCGGGATTCCTATGCCGACATTTTCATGGTGGGGATTGTGGCGCCGGTTATTTCCCTGGTGGTGGTAATTATTTTAGGCACCCTGTTCGGGTCGTTCTGAAAAACCGATGAACACCCGAGAGAATTTATGGGGCGGGCACGGAGGCCCGCCCCACCAGCTGTTGGTTGAGAGGCATTGCTCTGCGTCTGGCATAAGATGACAGCTTGATGCTTGAAAAAATCATTAAAGGCAACCTTCGCTTCAACCAAGTTCCGTCTGGAATGCAACCGTCTGCTACCTTATCTAATAAACAATAGAAAGTTTGTAGGCGTTCAGCTATCAGCAATCAGCTTTCAGCAAAAACAATGGGTTAGGGAAACTAAGCGAAAAACCAGTGATCCGCCATCTTGGAATAACTATTTGAATTTAAAGCATTAGCTGACGGCTGTAAGCTGACCGCTGAACGCTTACGAAAGTTTTTTGCCAGAAACGGGAAACCGGAAACAATACTATTCCTGCCCCGCATCCTTTTTGGGGTCGTTCTGGGGGAAAAAATCTTTCCACGACGATGCCGGCGCCAAATCGGCCATGGCCTTCTGGGTCAGGTCGGTAAAATTCTGGCCCATTTCCAGCCAGGTGCGGAATTGGGTATCCATGGCGCTCTTGTAGGACAGATAGGTTTTCAGGGTCTGTTCCAGGTAATTGTCAAAGAACTCGCTCAGGACGCTGTCACCGTAGCGGATGAGCAGATACAGCAGGGAGACCGGCAGCAGCAGGCTTTTCTTTTTGGCTTCCTCGAGGACGATCTGGGTGAGGATGAAGGCCGTGACGTCCTCCCCGGTTTTGTCATCCCTGATCTCCAGCTCCCGCCCCTGCTTCACTAGTTCAGCCACTTGGGCCAAGCTCACAAATGATCTCGTCTCAGTATCATAGAGGCGCCGGTTGGCGTATTTTTTCAGCACCACTTTGTCGGTCATGAAACTCTCCTTTGGCGACATACTGTATAATATCTTTTTGCATTTCGCAAATTTAATGTTATAGGTAAGTCAATAATTGGTTCTGAATAATTTATTTCATTATATATCAAAACGATAAGATAGTCTTGGTTGTGGTTGCGGGATATTTTGCAGCGCAAAAAATTTTCTTGACAAGCCGCTTCCCAGCATTTATAGTATAAGAAAATTCAGGCTGACGCAGCCGCAAGGAGAAAAAACATGATGGATGCCAAACAGATGGGACAAGACATGATCAGACTGTCCAAAACCGCTTTTGACGTTTCCTACAACACCATGATGCTGTTCCAGGACCAGATGGTCCGCTTCGGTACTATGTGTTACGGGCAGATGGTGGGTTTCCCGGAAGAAATGAAAAAGGACCTGGCCGAATGGACTAACTGCTACAAGAAGAACTGCCAGGATATCAAAAAGGCCATGGATGACGGTTTCACCCAGATGGAATCTTTTATTGCCTAAGAAAAATTTTCTGTCCGACGGAAAGGAGACAGGCTATGATGGATGTAAAAAAAATGGGTAAGCAGATGTTGGATTTCTATAAGACTTCCTTCGATAATTCCTACAGCGCCATGATGATGCTGCAGGAGCAGATGGACCGCATGGGGGCCATGTTCATGGGGCAGATGGTGAATCTGCCGGAGGAGACCAAAAAGGGTCTGAACGAGTGGACCAAATCCTACAAGAAGAATTGCGAAGAATTCAAAAAAGTCATGGACGACAGCTTCAAAAAGCTGGAAGCTTTTTTTGTGGAAGCGGAAAAGGCCGAAAAGAGCAAGTCGTCTTAAAGGCTCGGCGGAATGCTGGGCCACCGGCATTCCGCGGCGCACCATCTTTGCACCGCCCGGGACGCTAGTAAATGTGCCGGACCTTCTGGGGCCGGATTGGGTTCCCGGAGTTTCAGGAGTGAAACATGTCTGAGTCGAAAGCTGCGACTCGCCCTGTGAGCGAAACGGCCTCATGCCCCATGGAAATGACCCCGGAGAACATCCTGCACCTGGAAGCCAAGGTTATCTCCGCGGCCCTGGACCAGGCCCGCCTGCTGCAGACCTACTGGCTCGGGTTGAGCCGTTATGCCCTGGATTTCATGGCCCCGGCCTTCTCGGCCCTGGAATCCTTCGTGAGCGTGGAGAACGATAAAATCAAGCAATACTCCCATAGTGAAAATATCTGTGATTACGCCAGTCTGTTGGAATTTAACCTGCGGCTGGCGGAAAAAGGCCTGACCCATGGCCTCAAAGCGCTGGCAGACTTCCAGGCCCACCAGCTGGAGCAGCTTCATAAGGCCTGGCACAATACCCTGTATCACCAAAAGGGTGAGGACATCGCCGCCTTCATGGCCAAACAGGCCCGCCTGCTGGAGCTGGTGGTGCACGAATACCCCCAGGCCATTAAGGCCATCGAACCGGAGTACGGGTTCCATTTCGAGGACGGCAACTATATCCAGGTGGCCGAAACCCAGCGCTTTGTCCTTTACCAGGTGCTCCCCTGGGACAAGTCCGTCCAGGTCCGGGAAAAGGGCAAGCCCATCCTGATTATTCCTCCCTTTGTGCTGGGAGCCAACATTCTGGCCTTCCTGCCGGGGGAGGGCAAGAGTTTCGTGCATTGCTTCGCCAACCAGGGCATACCCACGTATATCCGCATCGTCAAGGATATCTACGCCCATCCGGCGGTGCAGACCATGACCGGAGAAGAGGACTGTCTGGACACCAAGCTTTTCCTCCAGAAGATAAAAGCCGCGCACGGCCGGCCCGCGACGCTGTGCGGTTATTGCCAGGGCGGGTTCACCGCCATCATTAACTACCTTTCCGGGGAATTGGACGGCCTGGTGGATGCCCTGATTTCCAGCGTGGCCCCCATGGATGGCACCAAAAGCAAGGGGTTGGTGGATTTTTTAGCGCAGATTCCCAAGCGTTTTGACGACATCAACTTCGCCATCAAGACCTTGCCCAACGGCAACCGGGTGGTGAACGGCAAACTCATGAGCTGGGTCTACAAGCTCAAGAGCATGGAAAAAGATAATCCCCTCGTGGCTTTTGTCCGGGACCTGAAGCTGTTCGAACGGAACCTGAAGATCAACAAGACGGCTGCGGCCATCAACTACTGGCTGCTCTATGACCAGACCGATCTACCCTTGGAAATCATCCGGTTGAGTTTCGACTCCTACACCATCCCGGTGGCTCCGGACGGGACCCTCCCGGTCCGCCTTTTCGACCGGCCCTTGAATTTCACCCGGGTCAAGGAAAAGGGCCTGAAATGGCTCATCTGCATTGCCGAAAAGGATGACCTGGTGGAAGCTGAGTCCGCTCTGGCCCCTTCTGATTGGGTAGACGCCGAGGTAGCCGTCTTTCCCAAGGGCCACGTGGCCATTGCCACCAGTTGGTCGCTCCCTGATACGGAATGTTCCCTGGACCGGTGTTTCCTGCACTACCGGGGGCCGGTGCGCTTCCACCTGGATGTTGAAGCCGAAGCAGAGAAAACCCCAGCCCCTCCCCGGAAAAGAACCCGCGCCGCCGCGCCTGCCAAGGCCATGGAAAGTAAAGCAGAACCGCAGTCAGCTCCGGCAGAAGAAGAGCAGCAACCGGAAACGGCCGAAGCCGCGCCAGTGGACCAGGCGGAAGCTCGTGAAACCGCCTCGCTTGAAGAGAGCCAGACCGTTCCGGATGAACCTCAAACCCTTCCCGGGGAACCGAATCACACCGCCCCAGTGGTGGAACCCAGCCAGCCCGCGCCCGTGGCAGTGATCCCCCCGGCCCCGACGCCGGAGACCGCCCCGGATGAGGCTCTTTCCCCCCCACCCCCCAAGGAGGAAATCTAAATGGACCGCCAGTTTTTGGAATTTTGGGGGCGGGCCCTCCTTCAGGCAGCCCAGAGCCAGAAGCAGATGGAGGAGATGATGGGCTGGTGGCAACGGAACATCTTCAGTTTTCCTGATCTTCAAAAACTCTTCAAGGTTTCCTACGGCCTGGACGAGGTGAGCGAGGACACTCCCGATTATTTTTCTCTCTGGGAAAAAGCGCAAGAGAATTTCCGGCAGTCTTTCCGGGAATACCTGAGCATCTGGGGAATGGTGCCCAAGGATGATTATGCCGCTCTGGCCAGGGAATGTGAGGAATTAAAAGCCAAGGTGGCGGAACAGGAAGAAACCATTCAACTGCTGCGCCATCTCTTGGAAGAAAAGGGCCTGGGTTTGGCCGCCACCTCTGTGGAGTTCCAGAAACTCATCGAAAAACAGGGGGACCAGTTCCAAAAATTCATCCAGGGACTGGGAGAGGCCATGCAAACCGATACCCCTTAAACAGCTTACATCTTATTCTGACATACTAAAGGAAAACTTCATGCTGGAGATAAAAGACGCAGTGGCGGTAATTACCGGCGGCGCCGGCGGCATCGGCGAGGAACTGGCGAAATATTGGGTGCAGCAGGGCGGCAAGGTGGTGCTGGGGGATATCAGCGCCGAGGGTTTGAGCCGGGTGGAGGCCGAGATCACGGCCATGGGCGGCCAGGTGGCCACCATGGTCTGCGACACCACCAGAGAGGAAGACTGCGGCCGGCTGGCGGATCTGGCCATCGAGAAATTCGGCTGCCTTAACCTGGTGGCCCCGGCCGCCGGCATCATCCGGGACGGCCTTATGGTAGCCCCCGATAAAGAAACCGGCAAAGTCACCAAAAAAATGTCCCTGGGCAACTTCCAGGCCGTCATCGACATTAACCTCACCGGGGTTTTCCTCACCGTGCGGGAGTGCGCCGAACGGATGATCAACCACGGCTGTCGGGGGCTGATCTGCCTGTTTTCTTCCACCGGCTCCCTGGGCACGGCCGGCCAGCTCAATTATTCCTCCACCAAGGCGGCCATGAGTGTCATGCCCAAGGTGATCACGGGGGAGTTTTTCCGCCGGGGTCTGGCCGACAAAATCCGCTGCGTGGCCATCGCCCCCGGCTACGTGGGTACCCCCATGGTCAAGGGCATGAACCAGAAGGCCCTGGAAGGCATTTTGACCCAGGTGCCCATCGGCCGCCTCATCGAACCCGCAGAAGTAGCCTCCTTCGTGGGCGAACTCTACCGCAACGAGGCCCTGGCCGGGGATGTCTTCTTCATCCACGGCGGCCTCAGGTTGGGCTCTAAAGGCTGATGCATTTTTTATATTCCTCTGCCGGCCTTGCATAAGCCTGTGTCATACCCAGAAATCAGATCGGTGGTACAGGCTTCCCCGCCTGTGCTCATTTGCGTGCCTAAGCTCTTGCTTGGGCACTCCTTTTTTGGCCCAGCTTCGGTTTCGCCACCTGTGGCAATTTCTCCCCGGCGGCATATTTTCTCGCACATGAGGTTACCATTTTCGGGCGGGCACGGGGGCCCGCCCCTACAGCCGGGGTATTTTCACGGTATAACCGTAAACCGAACAATGCCTTACTGCTTCTCCTCGGTCTCCAGGGGGCCTGGAACCCTCGGGGAAGGCTTCAAAAAGACGGGAGTGGGATCAAATCCCGGCGGTTTTTTCAGCCAGGGAAAGCCGTTGGAGGCCATCTCATAACCCAAGTCGAAGAGCTGGTTCATATAGACCTGGTTAAAGGGTTCCCGGGGCCGTTCCGGGGCCAGGTCCGGGGGGATGGCCGCCAGGTTATAGTCAATAATATCCCGGCGGGCAAAGGCGTAGAGGCGGTAGAGATCACCCACGCCCTGGGTCTTGATGAGGGTGGAAATGGCCCGGGCGGCGATGGCCCCCACTCTCGGCCTGACATTTTCCCATTCCGGCTTGATCTGGGAATTGCGGATAATATAGAGAATGCGCTCCCTGCCCAGGGATAAGTGCTCCAATTCGGCAAAAATGGTCATGGGATCCAGGGAGGCTTCATAGAGAATCACCTGGGCGGTGGTGCCCCCATCCACGTGCATTTCTTCATACTGGCGGCCGGCGGCCGCCACGGTGATATACTGGGGCGGGAAAGCCCCGGGGATGGAGGCGGAAGCCAGCATGACCTTGCGGAACAATTTTATGGCATCCCGCTCCCCGCTGGCGGCAATGGCCCCCATATCCCAGAGTACCAGGCGCTGGGCGTCCAGTTGGGTGGTGCCGATGATCAGGCGCCGGCCCTTGTTGTGTTCGGCAGCCACCGCGGCTAACATGGACTCATCCACGTAAATTTCCAGCATCCGGGCCAGGGGCCAGGTATCCACCACCGACTCCCGCCAGAGTACCGTGAGCAGACTTTTTTTCCTGAAGATATCCCGGCTGGTAACCCCGGTGTAAAGCTGTCGCAAAATGTAATCGTATTCTGAGCCCAGAAAGGCAAAGGGGGCTATCAGAGCGCCGGTGCTGATCCCCGTGACTAATTTAAAGCGGGGGCGGCTGCCGTGGGCCGTCCAGCCGCACAACAGCCCGGCCCCAAAGGCGCCGTCGTCGCCGCCGCCTGACAGGGCCAGGAAGTGGACCGGCCTTTTGGTGGCCTCTTCACCGTAATAGACCAGTTCCTGTCTGGCCGCCTTGATGGCAAACTGGGTGAAGACTTCGCTGGCCTCATCCCCCCAGGCCCGAACACCCATCATACCGGGGATCTCGACCTTGGATTCAATGTTCTGGGGCAAAGGGTTGCGGGGCCGGAGCGCGGCGCACCCCTGGAGTATAACTAAGCACAGGGTCAAGCACACCATTGAGATCATGTGAAGGGTTGTAATGGCCTGGGAGTATCTCAACTTTTCAGCCACAAGCTGACCTCCTGTTCCAGAAGCCGGATAATGGCATCCCTGGTCCGCCGGTAGGCATCCAGGCTGAAGCCGAAGGGGTCTGTAATATGGCGGTTGAAAACCCGTCCGGGGAAGCGAGACCGCAGGCCTGGCCTCAGTTCCTGTTCAGTCAGATTGACCACCACCCGGCATCCCGGCAAGTCGATCTCCCAGAGGCCTTTGGACCTAAGGCCGTGGGTGGGGATACTCATTTCGGCCAGGACCTCCAGGGTCTCCGGCGCCACCCAGCCCAGGGGGCTAAGGCCGGCCGACACCGATGTTAATTCATATCCATAAGAGTGCCGGGCCAGGGCCTCTGCCATGATGCTGCGGCAGGAGTTTCCCAGGCATATGAAGGCGATGGTTGGCTTCATACAGGTGGCGTAATTGCGGGACTATACGGAGACTGTTAGAGGGCGGGCACGGAGGTCAGCCCCACCAAGTTATGAATCTTGGCCTAATGCCTTCTAAAAATCCACTTCCCGGCGCCGGCCCTGGGACTCAATAATCAGCTCATCGAAATGGGTCACGGAATCGGCCTTGGTCCAGAGTCCCACGTAACCGTCCAGAGGCCGGTCGGCGCTGTAGTCGATGACCGGTTCCCCATCCAGGAAACAGCGGCACCCATCCCCCGAGATTTCCACCTTGAGGTGATACCAGCGACCCTGTACCAGAGTGACCGGATATGTCATACGTTTGAGGCGTTTGTTATTCACGAACTCGAAGAGAATGACATTGTCTTCCAGGGTATTAACCCGAAACACGAAGTAGTTTCCTATGTTTCGGATGCCAAAGGCCACCCCCCCGGCCTGATCGATGCTCCCGGCCACGGATTTGACCCGCACCCTCACAATCCCCTTTTTCATGTAGCTTTCCTTAAGAATGGCCAGGGGGAAGTAAAAATAGGCCTCAATATTGTCCAATATTTCAAAATAGGTAGTGCCGATCATGGTGTTCATCATATTGGCCAGTCCCGCGGAAAATCTAGTTACGTAGTGGGAGCCATCCTGGAGCAGGAAATTTTTACCCTCTCCCGGCAGGCGCTGCCAGTTGCCGGTATGGGTGTAGAAACCAGCAAGGTGGCGGTTCTCGGACTGGTTCAAGAAATCATAGTCACCCCGGAAAAATGCCGCCACCATGGGTTGGATGTCGGTTTCGCCGGTTATGGCCATGTCTAGCAGGCGGCTGGAGGCCAGCAAGCGGCCCACCTGGTCCAGGGTATGATCCATGGACGGACGGTCCAGGCCCGACACCGTGGCCTCCAACAGATCGCCGGTGACCTTGATCTGAAACCCGAGCTGAAACAGGATTTCGCTCAGAAATGTCAGGCGCAGGGAGCGGCCCACAAAACTGCCCACCCCGCCGGCGAATTGCAGGTGAATATAATTCTGGTCCGGATCCTCGCTGTCAAAGGTGTCCAGATTGGCGAAGTGGTACCCGAACTTGGCGCTAAGATTGAGATAATCGTGGGCCAGAATGGCATAACTATCCCCTCCGGGCATTTCCTGGGGCCCCTTCATGGCCCCCTCGGCCATCAGGGATAAAAAGTTCTGGACGTCAAAACTGATGGCACCTTTCCAGGTGATGCCGGGGTGGGAGAAGCCCCGCCAGAGGGCCTTCATGGGAATGGATTCCATGTCCTCCGGGGTGACGGCGTCACAGGTGGTAAGCCCGGCCTTTAAGCCGCCCCCCAGGTCGACGAGATACAGCACCAGGGGGATGTTGGCGCTGAGCCGCACCGTGGCGACCCCACCGGTGCCGCTCTGGGACAGGCCGAACATCTCCCGCATGGCTTTTTCATGGGCAAAGCGGATGATGTCGTGGGCCGTGCGGCAGCCGTCGGGGTTAAAATTGTCACCCTTGGGATCGGTGAGGTTAAGAGGCGAGAGGCGGTCCAAAACGGCCCGCAGGCGCTGGTGCACCGGGCTGTTGAACATGGGCTTTTTATGCGGTCGGACGTGTGCGGCCAGTTCCGGGACGATCCCCTGATATACCGTGGCACGCTCGGCCACCAGGGTGATTTCCTGGCCGTTTTGCAATATGGCAGTGGCCTGGCCGGAATCCACGATGGTGGGCACCCCGTACTCCCGGGCCACCGAGGCCAGATGACTGGTGACGCTGCCGATATCAGTGATTACCCCTTTGAGGCGGCTCATGAGCGCGGCATGATCGGGTGAGGCGGTCCTGGCCACTAAAATGGCATTCTCCGGCAGTTTGTTGGCACTCCTGCTGGCCGCCAGACAGACGGTTCCCACCGCGATCCCCGGCGAGGCAGTTTTTCCCTGGGCAATAAGAATGGGATAAGCCTCTAGGTCAATGTCGATGGCGGTTTTTTCCGGTTTGCTCTGCACCAGTCCCAGGGGCCGGCTTTGCAGGATAAATAGTTTTCCCTCCCGGTCCACGGCCCATTCCACGTCCTGGGGAGTCTGAAAATAATCTTCCAGCTTCATGCCGTATTTGGCCAGGGTCTGAACCTGAGCCTCGGTGAGGGAGGAAAGGGAGTCCTCCTCTTCCGGCACCTCCACTAATTCGGTGCCGCCGTCGGGCAGATTGACGAGTTTTTCTTTTTTACGGCCAATAACCTGTTGGCTGATGTCCCCGGCTCTCTTATCCACGTAAAATTCATCCGGCGAGGCCTCGCCGCTCACCAGGTGCTCCCCCAGACCCCAGATGGAGCTGATTTTTAAGAGTCCCGAATCCGGCTGGGTGGGGTCTACGGAGTACATGACGCCGCTGGCCACAGAATCGATCATGGCGATGCCGGCCACGCACATAGGCGTCTCCCGGTCGTCCAAACCGAAATTCTGCCGGTACAGGATAGCCCGGGGGGAATATTTACTGGCCAACACCGCCTTATAGGCTTCCAGGAGATTCTCTCTGGTGACGTTTAACACCGTAAGGTGCTGGCCGGCAAAAGAGGCTTCGGTGTCTTCCCCTACGGCGCTGCTGCGCATGGCGATTCGGACATTCTTCTGGGTCTTGCCCTCCAGGACCTCATAGGCCTGGAAAATTTTATCCGCCAGGAAACCGGGCACGGGGGCCCTGCGGATGCTCTCCTGGATAATGGCGCTCTGCTCCTCCAGATCGGCCAGATTATCGGGATTTAAGGAGGTCATGATCATTTCGATGGGTACCGCCAGCTTGTTTTCTTCCAGGAAACGTTCAAAGGCATAAGAGGTAATGGCGAACCCGGGGGGGATGGGCAGCTTGACGAATCTGGCGATGGTGGCCAGGTTGGTGGCCTTGCCCCCCGCTTCCTGCATGGTTTCCGGCCGCAGCGCCTCCAGGGGGAGCACCAGATCGCCGATGAGGCACACCGGTCCGGAGTGAAACAAGAGGGCCAGATCCTGCTCGACGCGGCTGACGGCCGCGGTTAAATCGCGATACCGACCTCCCCCCATCCCAATGAGGGAATGGACTAACTTCCGGATCGACCACAGCAACTCGTCAACTTGTTTCCTCACCGCCAGGATATTGATACGGCTGCCGTAATACAACTGCTCCAATTCGGCCATCAGATGGAGTGAATCCCGGTTGAATTCCAAAAACTCCCGGAAATGGTTGTATTTCTTAACAACCCCGCCATCGACGTTGACCACGAAATCACAGGTCTTTTTTTTGGAAAAAAAATCTCGGAAAGCCATGATGATTACTCGATTTGATGGTTAGAAAAATTGTCGCTGGTCAGCCATCAGCAAGCAACTTTCAGCGACAACTAAGGGTTTTTTCGACCCATCGAAAACTCGGGAATCAGTCCTGTCGGGCTAACTAGCTGAATTTAATACTTCCTCTGACGCCGGAAAGCTAATCGCCGAACGCTCCAAAAAAGTTATCCATGTGGGAGTTAACTTCTTCCCCTTACCGAATTCCTCTAAAAAAATATACCAAAGAACCGGAAAAAATCAAACACCCGTGGTCCGGGGGGACATATTTTAAAGTCCTCCCAAGAAGGTCCCTGCCGGGTTCTGCACCGGTGGTTTTGGCCGCTTCAGCATTTTTCCCTGTTTTTGCTGTGACATCCGTTCACCTTGTTCTGTCAATTTATTCTCCTGCAGGTATGCTGACGGTGTCGTCTATTAGTGGGCTAAGGGGAAGCCCGCCGATGAAGCGGGCTCTAAAGCGGCAGGAGACGAGGCGTGGGCTGAGAATGTCAAACTGCGAGTGGGACCAGGTGCATTATGTTCACTAAATGCAACATAGGTTTAAAAATCTGAACAAACAGCCAGCGTCTTAAAACATTAACTTAATAATAATATTGAATTATTAAATCTGGCATGAAATGTGAATACTAATTAGGGATAAGACTCCAGTGTTTATTTATAAAAGCTGGGTTCAGATATCTGAACGCGGTTTTTTCATGCAGTACATTGCACGTTATTTCCGTTCAACAAGGTTTTGCCCAGATGGGATATCCTGGGCCAATAACCCATGAAGGACTGCCATGAAGAAAAATTCCTGTCCGGTTCTGCCGTTGATTGATGATGAAAAGGGGCCATCTGCGCTGACCCGGGAGGAGAGGGTGGAGGCCATAAAACAAGCCGTGGCTGCGGGCGCATATCGGGTGGACGACCGCACCCTGGCAGACTGCCTCCTGCGCCATTTTTTTAAGGGGCGGGGTGGCACTAAGCGCCGGGAGGAGGTCTGATGCCCTATACTGTGGCCCCGATCTCCCCCAGGATCTGAAAATAAATCCGGCGTATCAGACCAGGCCGGGATTTAAACATCAGGCCGAGTTGCATGCAGACGTTATAAAACAGGTACGGAGTAAAATTCAGGGGCAGCGCCTGCCGGTAGGTCGCCAGCAACTCCCCCAATTCCTGCTGTGTCTCCCGAGCCTTCTGACGGACATTCTCCAGTCCCTCCCAGAAGGGGAGCAGGATAATATCCGATTTTTCTTGAAGACGGGCCATTTCGGCCATTAACAGCTCGGTTCGACTCTTTTCTGCCTGTGATCCAACGGAATTGACGTTTTCCTGTCCTTCCTGAACAACCTCCACACCCAACTTTTCCAGAAACGTCAGGAGAAATTCCCGGGGACCGCTTTCCCAGGCCGTCAGGCCCCAGATATCGCTGGGGATGCCTACTTTCTTGATGCGACGGCGCGGCGATAGATCGCGCCGCAGCCTGGCCTTGCTGAACAGCTGCTCTTTGAGTTGTTGAAAATACCCCTGTTTTACTTCTCTAAAGGAACGCCGCAGGTGGAGACGACCGTGGGCCTTGAGTCGGGCAAAAAACCAGTCCCGACGCCAGAGGCGCTTGAACACCGAAGGCCAGGTATAGAATCGCTTCATGGCCCGCAGGGTTTCCATCTGCAGTTCAAAGGGCGTCATATAACGGGGAAAAAATACGGCATGATGACCGTCATAGTACTGCCAGTCCTGGTGCAGCAGGCGATTCTGGCTTAACAGTTCGTCATAAATGGGTGTGCCCGGAATGGGTGTCAGGATGAGATACTGCAGGGAGTCTATGTCGATCTCGTGGGAAAAGTTCACCGTATCCCGTAGGACTTGAATGGTGTCGGCCTCGGAACCGAAGACGAACATGCCGTGCACGGCGATGCCGTAGCGATGGAAAATTCTGACGGATTCCCGGATATCCTCCACTGTCTGGTTTTTTT
This sequence comes from Deltaproteobacteria bacterium, assembly GCA_016874895.1. GTDB lineage: Bacteria > Desulfobacterota > Desulfobaccia > Desulfobaccales > Desulfobaccaceae > Desulfobacca. Next base: position 6,862 of record VGSX01000003.1, on the reverse strand, counting down.
TGAAGGACTTCAGGGTGGCCGGATTGATGGATTCCAGGCCGATGAAGACCATGTAACAGCCGCTTTGGGCCATCAGGGAGAGGAGTTCCGGGTCTCTGGCGGCCTCCACCCTCACCTGGGCGCTCCATTCCACCCGCAGACCTTCGGCGATCATCCGTTCCATCAAATGCTTGCTGCGTTGCCGGTCGGCAGTAAAATTATCGTCGCAGAAAAAGATATGCGCCGCCTGGGAACCGTTCTGCCGGATTTCGGCAATGACCCGGTCAATGGAGTTATAGCGGAATTGTCGGCCGAACAAGAGAATAACCGAGCAGAAGCGGCAGCCGAAGGGACACCCCCGGGAGGTGGCGATGGCAACCACCGCCTGCTTGCCGGGACGCCAGCCGTGGATCAGGCGATAATCCGGGATGGGCAGGGTGTCCAGGTCTTTAAGGAATGGCCGCCAGGGATTCTGCTGCACCTTCCCCTGGCGGTGGTAACAGAGGTTGCCGATGGTCTCAAAACTTCCTTGCCCATTCATGGCCGCGATCAACTCCGGCAAGGCTTCCTCCCCTTCCCCGCAGATGACAAAATCGGCATGTTTCAGGCTTTCTTCCGGCGTGAAGCTGGGATGGGGGCCCCCCATGGCCACCGGTAGGCCCTGCTGCCGGTAATAATCTCCCAACTGAAAGGCCCGGGGCGTGGTGGGGGTTATGGAGGAAATGCAGACCAGATCGGGATGAAAATCCAGGGTAGTGAGGTCGGGCTGAGAAATCTCTTCCACGATGACCTTGACCTCAAAGCCTTGCTGCCGCAAAATAGTGCCCAGTAATACGCTACCCAGGCGGGGGATCGCCACCCGTGAGAAGATATGAGGACGGGGGTTCCTGGGTTCAATGAATAAGACCTTACGGATCGGCCGGCCCATAATACTCCCTCCCTGCCCCAGTGACCCTGTTATCAGAGGCATGTTTTGACCATTTCAGTTTAAACTTAATTATCTGAAAATGTCAAATTTTTCGAAAATAAGGGAGCGTTGGCGGATTGAAGAGGTCAGCGCCTAAGATAATTTTGAAGCAGAATCCTACCTTGAGGTGGTGGGAATCTGCTTCAAAAAGTATGTGGGGGCAGCCGCCGGGGTGGAAGGGTAATGCCCTGAAACCGAGTTCAGCCCTGCCCTGAGGTCAACATTAGACGCAACCGGTGGGCTTGGCCAGGCCGGCCATCTTACAGGCGCCTTTCCCAGGTCCGGAGGGGAACAATTCGTAGATGTATTTCAGTTTAAAACCGGTGACCTTGGAAAGAATCCGCACCATGGGGGCGATGCCGTTTTTCTTATAATAATCCTGCAGCATGTTGATGACTTTCCAATGGTCATCGTTCAATTCTTTGATGCCTTCCGATTCCTTTACGTAATCGACCCACTCCATGCACCATTGGTCCAGGTTTTCCAGGAAGCCGTCTTCATCTACATCAAAGGTTTTTCCTTTGAATTCTACAGTGGCCATACATATCCTCCTCACTTATTTTTAATCTATACGATTTTTGGTCAGGGCCATGTGATTTTTTGTACTATAGCTTGCAATCCTTGTCAATAAGGAAAATTGCCAATATTTTGCTTGTAGGTCGTTATTTTTAAGTATTCATCCGGGTTATAAAGATTCCGCCAATATTTCCAAAAAATGACGCACCCGCAATTCCGGTGGGGCCAGACCGGTGAGCTGTGCCAGACAACCGCTGCAGGCTGTCACCAAAGCCGTGGCCCCCATCCCGCAATAGGTCGTGACAGCCTCGCGGCCGATGAGCCCGGCTGTCTCCGGGTGACAGATGCCAAAGATACCGCCTTGGCCGCAGCACGTGACAACCGACTCCGGTTCCAGCACTTCCACCCCTGGCGCCGCGGCCAGCAGGCGGCGGGGGGGCTCCACAATGCGCTGGCCCCGGCGCAGATGGCAGGGGTCATGGAAAACCAGGGATTGGGACCGGAACCCGGGGAGAAAATTAAGGTTGTTGATTGTTTCCGTTTCAACCAGGTATTCGCTGGCCTCCCTGATCTTAGCCGCCAGGCGAAAGGCACTTTCTCCTTCCCGGCCGCTGGGAAAAAGCCTGGCCAGGTTTTTTAAGTGATAGCTGCACGAAGCGCAGGCGGTGACAATGCAGTCCACCGGCAGGGTCTCGAATTGTTTGAGGAAACGCCGGGCCAGCTCCCGGGCCGTTTCCACCTCTCCGGCGCTGTGGGCCAGTAGGCCGCAGCAGCCCTGCCTTGGGGGAATAATTACTTCGATTGCCAAACGCTGGCAGAGCTGTAAAAAAGCCAAGCCCGCCTGGGGGAAGAGGGCTTCCAGGCCGCAACCCACGAAAAAAGCAATTTTCCGCCGGCCCCGGCCCGGAAGCAGGTGGGGGGCCGACCGGGAAAAAGGTCGGGGAGCCAGCGAGGGCAGCCGCCCCACCAGACCCGTCAAAGCCGGCCATAACCGCCACAGCAGCCCGCTGTTGCCGCCCACCCAGGATTTCAGCCGCTTAACCAGGGGCCCCGCTGCGCTTAGGTTCGGCAAGACCCTCTCCGCCTGCAAACTTAAGGCAGTCAGGACTAAAGCCGGACTCCAGCTCCGGCCCCGACGCTGGCGCATGGCAGCCCGTCCGGATTTCACCAGTTCGGGAGTGGACACCCTGGCTGTGCACTTCTCAGTACAGGCGCCGCACAACAGGCAAAATTCCAAAATTTCCTGGAGGCGTTGGCTGGGGGGAAGCTCATGCCGGTTCAGGGCCTGCAACAGGCTGAGTTTGCCCCGGGCCACGGTGGTTTCCTGGCCCGTCAGCTGATAAAGCGGACAGACCTCCATGCAGGCGCCGCAGCGGATACAGGCGCCAGCCTCGGAGAAAACCTGTTGCGGGTCAAGGATCATGGACTCGGAGGGGGCGCCGGCGGGGAAAAGATCTTGCCGGGGTTCATAATATTATTGGGGTCAAAGGCCTTTTTCAGGCGCAGGCTCAGGGCGATGGCTGCCTCCGATAACTCCATGCCGATGTACGGGGATTTGGTGAGCCCCACCCCATGTTCCCCGGACAGGGTGCCTCCCAACTCCCGCACCACGGTGAAGATTTTTTCCACGGCCTGCCCGGCGGCCTGGCGCTCCCGGTCTTGCTGCTGATCATACATAACATTAACATGGATGTTGCCGTCCCCGGCATGGCCGAAACACATGATGGGCAGGTCCAGCTCCCGGCTGAGGATTTCTATGCTGGCCACCAGGTCGGGGATGAGGCTGATGGGGACCACCACGTCCTCGCTGAGTTTGTGGGGTTTGAGCTTAAAGGAGGCCGGCGACAGGAGTTTCCGGGCCTGCCAGAGTTTTTCCGCTTCCGGGGCTGAAGCCGCCGCCAGGACAAAAGCCGCCTCTTGCCCCCGGCAGAAAGAATCCATGGACTCGACCCGGTCCCGGACATCGTGGGGATGGCCGTCCACCTCCAGGAGCAGCAGGGCCTGGGTCTGGGGCGGAATATCAAAAGGCAGCAGGTCCCGGACGCACTCCAGGGAGGCCCGGTCCAGGAATTCCAGGGCGCAGGGCCCCAGCCTGGCCTTCAGGATGCGGCCCACGGTCTGGGTGGCCCGGGATATATCGCTAAACCCGGCCAGCAGAGTCTGCCGGGCAGCCGGCTGCGTTACCAGGCGCAGGATTATCCGGGTAATGATCCCCAAAGTACCCTCGGAGCCCACCAGAAGGCGGGTCAGGTCATAACCCACCACCCCCTTGGCGGTTTTCACGCCCGTGTCGATGATCTGGCCGGTGGGCAGGACCACTTTGAGGCCCAGGACGTAATCCCGGGTAACGCCGTATTTCACCGCGGCGCTCCCCCCGGCGTTTTCCGCGACGTTGCCCCCGATGGTGCAAAAACTGGCGCTGGAGGGGTCCGGGGGATAATAAAGGCCCTCTTTGGCCGCCGCGGCCTTGAGGTGTCCGGTAATAACTCCAGGCTCCACCACGGCCAGGAAGTTGTCGGTATCGATCTCCAGGATGCGGTTCAACCGGGTGGTGACCACCACCAGGCCCCCCTGCACCGCCACGGCCCCGCCGGTGGTGCCGGTGCCCGCCCCCCGGGGGACCACCGGGAAGCGATATTCATTGGCCAGCCTCAGGAGAGAGGCAACTTCCTCGGTGCTCCCCGGAAATGCCACTGCTTCCGGGACATGCAGCAGGTTAGCGGCGTCATAGGCATAGCACAGCCGATCCTCCTGGGAGGTCAAGAGATGCGGCGCACCCACCACGTCCTGCACCTTCTGAAGCACCTGAGGGTTAATCATAATAATAAGTTATCCTTTTCTTTTCACTTACAGCCGCCGCAGACGCAGGGAATTAGACACCACCGTTACGGAGCTCAGGGCCATGGCGATGGCGGCCAAGGCCGGACTCAACAACCAGCCGGTAAAGGGATAGAACACCCCGGCGGCCACCGGGATGGCCACCACGTTGTAAAAAAAGGCCCAGAAGAGGTTCTGCCGGATGACCCGCATCATCTTGCGGGCCAGGATCACGGCCTGGGGGATGAGGGTGAGATCGTCCCGGATCAGGGTGATATCCGCCGCGGCCAGGGCCACGTCCGTGCCGGTGCCCACTGCCAGGCCCACATCGGCCTGGGCCAGGGCCGGAGCGTCATTAATGCCGTCCCCCACCATGGCCACCACCCGCCCCTGCCGCTGCAGGTCGGCCACCTTGGCGGCCTTATCCGCCGGCAGCACCTCAGCCAGCACTTCCTTGATCTCCAGCTGCTGGGCCACGGCCAGGGCAGTGCGGGTATTATCGCCACTGAGCATCCAGACCCGCAGCCCCATTCTTTTCAGGGTCTTTATCATCTCCGGGGCCTGAGGTTTAATGGTGTCGGCCACGGCAATGGTACCGGCCAGGTGGCCGCCCACCGCCAGGAGAATCACCGAGCGCCCGGCCTGGGTGAGCCGCTGCAGGGCAGGTTGGGCGTAAAATATGGGAATCTGGGCCTGCTCCAGAAACCGGGGGTTGCCGGCCAGGATCTCCTGGTCAGCCATCCTGGCCCTGACCCCGAGCCCGGGTCGGGCCTCAAAATCCGTGACCTGGGGAAGAGAGAGTTGCAGCTCCTCGGCTTGGCGGACAATGGCCGCGGCCAGGGGATGCTCCGAGTTTTTTTCCAGGGCCGCCACCTGGGCCAGGACCTCGGCTTCGGTCCAGGGATTATAGGCCACGACCTCGGTGACGGCCGGTTTCCCCTGGGTCAGAGTGCCGGTCTTGTCAAACACCACGTCGGTGAGGGCATAGGCCCGCTCCAGGGGTTCGCCCCCCCGGATGATGATCCCCATTTCGGCGCCCCGCCCCGTGCCCACCATGACCGCGGTGGGGGTGGCCAGACCCAGGGCGCAGGGGCAGGCGATGATGAGCACTGCCACCATGTTCATCAAGGCCTGGGAAAGGACAGGAGGAGGCCCCACGGCAAACCAGACAATAAAGGTCACCCCGGCTATGGCCATGACAATAGGGACAAAGACCGAGGCCACCCTGTCGGCCAGGCGCTGGATGGGTGCCTTGGAGCCCTGGGCTTCCCGCACCAGCCGGATGATCTGGGACAGTACCATGTCCCGCCCCACCCGGGTGGCCCGAAAGACTAAGGAGCCGGTGGTGTTGAGGGTAGCGCCCCAGACTTCATCAACGGGAGCCTTGGCCACCGGCAGGCTTTCCCCGGTGAGCATGGACTCATCCACGCTGCTGGCCCCCTCCAAAACCACCCCGTCCACCGCGATCTTCTCCCCGGGGCGCACCACGATGACATCCCCCACCCGGACCCGCTCCAGGGGAATGTCCTGCTCCTGGCCGTTAAGGCGCACCCGGGCCGTGGGCGGCGCCAGGGCCATGAGACGTTGAATGGCCTCCGAGGCGCGGCCCCGGGCCCTGGCCTCCAGCCAGCGCCCCAACAGAATAAAACCGATGATCATGGCGCTGGTGTCGTAATAGACGTCGGCTGCGGCCGCCAGGGCGTCGAAGGCCTGGGGCCGGACGGTGGCAACCAGGGAATAGACGTAAGCCGCGGCGGTGCCCAGGGCGATGAGAGAGTTCATATCCGCAGTTTTACGGCGGGCTGCCTGCCAGGCCCCCTTAAAGAACGGCGCCCCGCAGTAAAACATCACCGGCGTGGTCAGGATGAGCAGGAGATAGTTGGTTACCTGGGGAGACAAACCCAGCCAGTGGGGCAGGGGGTGCACCATGGAGCCCAGAAAAATCGGGATGTTCAGAATAAGGGCAACGATGAAACGGTTTTTGAAAAACCGGATCTCGGGATCGACGCGCACCTCCATACTTCCGGGAGTTTCCAGGGACGCCATCCCTTCGAAAACGTAGCCGGCCTCTTCCAGGGCCTGGGCGAAGCGGCCGGTGTCAACTCGGGCCGGATCAAACCTGAGCTGGGCCTCCCGGGTGGCTAAATTAACCACGGCCTCCTGCACTCCTGGCAAAGCCTGCAAGGTTTTTTCCACCCGGGCGACACAGGCGGCACAGTGCATGCCCCCCACATGAATAATGGCCTCGTCCAGCCGCCCTTCTACCGGATCAGGAGCATTTTGGGTCATCATAGGCACTTTTCTTCTTTTTAGGCCACGCCTTCACAGGTATAACCCGCCTCGCTGACGGCCTGCCGCAGCTCTGCCAGGGTAGTTTCCCCAGGGTCATAAGACACGTCGGCCTGCCCCGGATCCAGTGAAACCTCGGCCTTTTTAACGCCGGGAACGGCGGTGAGGGCCTTCAGGACGCGATTCGAGCAGGTGGGGCAGTGCATCCCGCCGATCTTCAGGGTGACGTTGGCAGTGGGTTCGGTCATAGGACAACCTTTCATAACACGGAACCAGACATTAGGAGGAGCCCAG
>VGSX01000002.1 GCA_016874895.1 Deltaproteobacteria bacterium | reverse complement strand
CCCAACATGAGCAAAAGCGGCTCAAGAAAAGCCTCCAGGCGACCACGGGCCTCGAGCAATTCTTGTTTGTCCATGCTCCCCATGTTTGCACATGGGAAATTAATTGTCAACACTTAACGTTATAGTACTAAGCATTTATGACGATGCCGGGTACCATCGGTTGGCTCCCTATGCCAGGTTTCCCGAGGTTATTCTTAACGACATGCGCATCCCCGAAAACAAGCTGGAAAATCGGGCCGGAGAGATTAGAAAGGGAAGGTTTTCGCCATACATAGATCTTCTTCGCCCTTGCCTGCGGCCCTTCGACATGGTGGTGGTCCGTCCCAACGGCATGGTCAGTCTTTGTTGCGGTGACATGTATTGCGATGTGATCATGGGAGATGTGGCCCGCCAACGGCTGGAAGACATCTGGCATTCCCCGAGGTTCCAATATTACCGGAGTAAACTGCTATCCACCGGCCGGCGGGGTCTGAAGCTCTGCCAGGTATGCTCCCACAACGGCAGTTCCTGCGGGGAGCGGTTTCCTTTTTCCCTTCACGATACCTGGATGCCCCGGCGCCTGCGCGATTTCCTGAAGCGCCGGCTTCCCCAACATGTGCAAGATTTCATCCGCCCCCAGCGCTGGGTTCCCATGGGGTTGCAGAACATTTTTCAACGCCATCTGTTAAAGCGCAAAATCCTGCAAACCCTGGATTAGGAGATTCGTCGGGGGGGCCAGCAGCTTCGGTTTCTCGGGTTTATTCAGGGAATTAACCTAGCCAATCATAGGCCCCGAAAATCTTGCGCTTGAAGGTGGTGAGGTCGTCTTGAGGGAAGATGGTGATTCGAGGCAAAACGGGCTGACGGGTAGGCAGCTTGGCCCGGCCGAAACGCACGGAGAAAATCACCTCCAGCCCCCGGCTCCTTAAAAAGGCTATCATTTTCGGGTGATGGTGTTCCCGGCGGCCATAGGGCAAGGCCATGAGCCGGGGGCGATACCCCAGTTTCTTAACAAACAGATCCAGCCCCGTTTCCACCTCCGCCGCCAGGGCATCCGCGCTTAATCGGGCCAGGTTGCGATGGCTATGACTGTGGAACCCCATCTGCACCCCGGAGTCCCGCATTTCGCCCAACTCCTGCCAAGTCAGAGGCCGGGACAGCTCCCGGAGCTTCGCATTCTGAAAGCTGGCCGCCGAGGGACCGGAGTCAGCGATCAGATAACCGTCTTCCATCATGATTACCGGGTTACTCTGGCTCACCAAGCCCGTGCAAATAAAGAGATTTAGCTTGGCATTGTATTCCTGGGCCAGGGGCCAGGCAATTTGGAAATTATCAGCAAAACCATCGTCAAAGGTTATGAGGATGGAACGCCGGATCAGGGGCTGTAAGCCCCGGGCCATTCGGGCATATTCTTCCAGAGTCAGCGTATAAAAGCCTTCCCGGGACAAGAACTTCATCTGGGAGGCGAATTGTTCCGAAGAGATTGATAAAAAGTCATGCCCCCCATCGCCGCCCACCTCCGGCAATACCCGATGATAACACAGCACGGGGACCCGGGGGCCGGTCTTATGACTCCCGCCGGCAAAACGGCAGAAGGCGCCACTCAATGCTCCCTTCAACCATGATTTTATTATGGAGTTCAATGCAGTCCCAGTAACTCGCTTAATTTCTTTAACTGCCATTTCCACAAAAAATTCCGAAATTCCCTGTCATCGTAAGGTTTCGCTCCCTTGAGCAATGCTTGCAGATAACCCAAAATGGTGCAGAGACCGCCAATTACATAAGGGTAATCCTGGAAATGATATACCGAACTGGCCAGGACCCAGAGCGGGTGCGCTCCCATAAAGTACAAGGCATTGCCGCTTCTAATCCAGGTTGTATAAGGACTTTTTTCCGACCATCCCATGGGGCGCAGGTGGTAAGTTTTCAATGCCTCATCTTCAAAGACCCTGGTTTCCCAGCCCCGCATCATGGCATTGAAATTATCGATGTTGTCCCAGCCAATGTGCTTGACCAGTCCGCCAATATCTTGGAAACAGGTTCTTCTCCAGCATTTTGCCGCGCCGTAAGTACGCCAGGGCATCAATATCGTTTTACAAAACTTTCCATGTCTCGGTTCATACAACGTTCCCCCGGCAATGCCTAATCGGGGATTTTCCGAAAATTTATTTAAAATTACTTTAAAATAATCTCTACTGAGAACAACGTCCGCGTCTATTATAAAGATAAAATCATAGTTGTCTTCTTTGACATTATTCAATCCTAAATAAAAAGCGTCCACCATGCCCGACCCTACGTCCCGGTACCCCCGGTCCCGGCGCCTCACTACCTTTATCCAGGGGTTGGCCCCCGCGGCTCTCTGGGCGATAGCGGCCGTCGCATCGCGGGAGCCGTCATCGACAATTATCCATTCCTGGGGGAGGACAGTTTGGGAGACTATTGAGGCGATGGTCTGGCCGAGGTACTGTTCTTCGTTACGAGCGGGTGTAATGACGAGAAAGCGGTTTGGAGACATGAGAAATTTTCGCGGGCTTTAGGGACACTCCGCCATCGAGGAGGAGTTAAATTCAGCATGATAGTGCTGGTCCAATGAGCGGATAAAGTTTTGTTGGGGCAACACTCGGGGGAAAAGAAGAAAAAGCATTCCCCGCACAAAACCCAGGCTGTACCACCAACCGCACTGGCCATCTATCAGCCAGGAGGGCTTGTGCAAAATCCCCCCCCTAACATCAATGGCAGATCCCGGCCCAGGGCCACTGCCATTCGCCAGCTCCCTGCAAGAGCCAGTCTGCCCGGGCCCTCGTATTTGAGCAGCAGCCGGGCGTAGGCAAACCCTTGCCTCAGGCAGCTCTCCCGGAGATATGGAAAGTTCAGCCGGAGATGAGGAATGATGTGGTGAATTCGAGCTTGCGGGGCAAAACGAATCTTTATCCCCTGCTTTTCCACCCTCCAGAAAAAATCCGTGTCCACGCCCTGCCGGAAGGTGGGGTCAAAACCCCCCACATGGTTGAACAGGGACTTGTGAATCAGGATGTTGCCGGCCCCCACGGTATCCCTGGTGGAATATGGCCCATACCCCTGAGGAGTCTTCTCCCCAAAGATGCGGCGAACTTTGGGAGTTAGTTCAAACGAGGACCTTTGAGGGAGCTTCAGATAGACGGCCCCATCCACACACCTGGCCCCGGTCTCCCGGGCTATTTGATAAAGTTCCGCCAGCCACCTGGGGTCGGCCAACTGGTCGTCATCGCAAAAGACCACCCATTGGCCCAGCGCCGCAGCCACCCCCTTATTTCTGGAATCACCTTCCCCCCCGTGGTCTTTGTAAAGGTACCGGACCAGCAAGGCGCCGGCGCTTTCCGAGACTTCCCGGACCACCGCGGTGGTGTTATCCGTAGAGCCGTCATCCACCACCAGGATCTCGAAGGAGAATTGATCGTCAGTTACCTGGTTAACCAAAGTTGCCAGCGCCTGCCGCAGCATACCGGCGCGGTTGTATGTCAGCACCACCACCGTGATGTCCGGGTTGTCAAGGTTCATGCCCGCTCCCCGCCGCCATTACCGACGAAAACCCTTAACCGACAATTTCGTCCCACCCCCCCATTCCTGGGCCTCATCATCGTCCCAGGCCCCCATCGAAGCCTGGCCTTCGCCTGCACTTGTGAAGGGAGGTTAGGCACCAAAAAACTCCCGAACCGATTCCACCACCAATTCCTGCTGGGCCGCAGTCATCTCCGGGAAGAGCGGCAGGGTCACCAGCCGAGAAGCGGCGTCTTCAGTGCGGGGCAGGCGGTGGTCGAAATCCGGGGGCCACTGCCGCCGGTAATAGGAAAATGTGTGCACCGGGGGATAATGAATACTGGTCTGAATGCCTTTCTGAGCCAGCATTTGCATGAAGGCGGCGCGATCGCCGTCCTTTAAAATAATGGGAAAAAGGTGGTATGCTCCGCCGGGGGGGGAGCCCAGGAACGGAAGCTCGATTCCCCCGAGAGAGCGCAATTTTTCCTGGTATGCTCGAACCAGCCGACCCCGGCGGGAGTTCCTTTGGGGCAGCCGCGCCAGCTGCACTAGGCCCAGGGCGGCCCGCATCTCATCCAGCCGGTAATTATAACCCCTGGCCACCACGTCGTAACTGAAACTATGGCCCCGGTGTCGGTGCCAGGTAAGGGTGGTCATGCCATGGGAGCGCCGGGTCCTGATTTGGTCGGCCAATTGTTGGTCGTTGGTGGCCACCATGCCGCCTTCGCCGGTGGTCATGTTCTTGTTGGCAAAGAAACTGAAACAGCCCACATCACCCATGGCGCCCGCCATTCGGACGCCCTGGGCGGAGTGATAGACGGCCCCGGGGGCATGGGCGCAGTCTTCAATGATCTTCAAGTCATGCCGGGCGGCCAAGGCCCTGACGCCGTCCATATTACAGGGATAGCCGCCATAGTGGACCACCATGACGGCCCTGGTGCGTTCCGTGATTTTACCGGCCGCGTCGTCAACAGATAGGTTAAGATCATGGGGGCCATTGATGTCAACAAAGACCGGCCGGGCCCCGGTGTAAAGTATGGCATTGGCCGTGGCTACGAAAGTCAGGGCGGGACAGAGAACCTCATCGCCTGCTTCCAGACCCAGCGCCTCCACCGCCAGGTGCAGGGCGGCCGTGCCGTTGGCCACCGCAAAGCAATGTTTGACTCCTAAATATTCGGCGAAACGGCCTTCAAATTCCTCAGTCTTGGGGCCCATGGACAGCCAGCCGGATTGCAACACCGCGGTCACCGCCACCAATTCCTCTGGCTCCAGTTTCACGTCAGCCAGGGGGACCTTCCAGGGGGTCTCCGGCTTAGACACAGTAAATCTCCGGTTTGTAGCGGGATAGGTTCTGCTCGATAAACCTGATGGTCTGAAGTAGGCCTTCTTCCAGGCTCATCCGGGGTTCCCAGCCCAGCAGCTCCCGGGCCTTGCGGTTGTCGCAGAGCAGTTCCATCACCTCGCTGTCCTGGGGACGAACCCTTTCATCTTCCGTAACGATTCTTTTGTCTCCGCCCAACAACTCCACGACCTTCTCCGCCAGTGTACCGATGGAGATTGATTTCCCATAGCCGATATTGATCACCTCACCCACGGCTTTGGGGGTCTCTGCCACTTTGATGAAACCAGCCACCGTGTCGCTGACATAACTCAAATCCCGCACCGGGGCCAGGCTGCCCAGACGGATAACCTGGCCGTTTAAAGCTTGGCTGATAATGGTAGGAATGACGGCTCGAGCCGATTGCCGGGGGCCGTAGGTGTTAAAGGGCCGGATGGTGGCCACGGGCACGCCAAAGGAGAGGTAATAGCTCTCCGCCAATTTGTCGGCCCCGATCTTGCTGGCGGCATAGGGAGACTGGCCCTTTAAAGGATGAGCCTCGTTAATGGGGATATATTGGGCGGTGCCATAAGTCTCACTGGTGGAAGTGTGGACGAAACACTCCACTTCCTGCTGCCGGGCTGCCTCCAACAGGTTTAAGGTGCCGCCGCAGTTGACCACCACAAATTGGGAGGGAGCCACGTAGGAGTACGGGATGGCAATCAGTGCGGCCAGGTGAAATACCACCTGGCACCCCTGGATCATCCGGCCCGCCCCGAAGGGATCGGTAATGTCCCCGGTTATGACTTCCAGGTCCTTTTTTATCGAAACCGGCAACATTTCCAGTAAGCCCCACTCATTCCGGGAATTATAACGCACCAGGGCCCGTACTTGGGCGCCCAGCTCCACCAGCCGTTCTACCAGATGACTGCCAATAAACCCGCCGGCGCCAGTGACCAGGACCTTTTTTTCTTCCCACTTCATATAAAATCCGTTACCTCAGGCTCTTTCCTTAAATGCATCATATCTTGGCGGCAAAGGGTTGTCAAACTCGTCTCCGGTGTCACTCACCTCAGGGGTAAAGTCCACGCCCGGGAGAAATTGGGAAGAAATCGGTGGCGCCGACGCCACAGTTGGTCGGAGAGGAAGTTGCCCGAAGAAGGAGCCGTTGGCGCTGCCAGTCTTACTCACAGGACCTCCGGGAAAATTTATTTTCCCGATATGACAACAAGTTATGCTGCTTGACCACTATGATTTGGCCCACTTCTAAACAGATTTTGCGATGTATTTCGCCAGCGGCTCAATTAATATCCCGCCGCTTTTCATTGCTTTATGCTGTGCTGTCTCCGGGTTATAATTAATTGTAAATCTCCGAAAGCGCGAAGGGGGATTGACCCTTATCAGTGGCGGCGTTCATAGGGATAAACGGGCCTACAAGAGCTGCTTCCCATAAGTTGCCGGCAATAAACCCTATGACTTTTCCTAGTGCGTAATACCATGCCGAGGTCCCATGGAAAACCATAACGATCCTGACAAATTATTTGTATCAATCATTATAGTGGCGCGAAATGCGGAAGAATGTTTTGGAAATTTGGTAAATGATTACCTGCAACAGGATTACCCGGCCAGTCTGCGAGAGCTTATTTTCGTTGACGGGGCTTCCGAAGACGCCACCAAGACCATTATCCAGGAGTTCTCCCAAGCCCATCCCGAATTGAGCATTACCATCCTGGATAACCCCAAGCGAATCCAGGCACCGGCGCTCAACCTGGCCTTGCGCGCCACCCGGGGTGACATAGTCTGTCGGGTGGACGCCCACGTGTCGATTCCCCGTAATTATATTAGTAATGGTGTCCGGCTGTTACTTGAGAAGAAAAAAGACAAGGTAGCCTGTGTGGGGGGACCATGGCAGACAGTGGGGAAAGGTTTTTGGGGACAGGCCATAGCCAAGGTGCTTTCCACTCCTTTCGGAGTGGGAAATGCCAAATTCCGATATTCCCAGACCGCCCAGTTCGTAGATACGGTTCCTTGCGGCTTTTATTGGAAATGGGTTTTCGATGAAGTGGGTTCATACCGTGAAGACCTGGTCCGCAGCGAAGACAATGAACTGCATGCTCGCATCCTGGCCCGGGGATGGAAATTTTTCCTCTATCCTGGTTTGATGACCAAGTATCAATGCCGTTCTGAGGTCGTTGATTTTCTTCGCCAAGCCTTTGGAAACGGCTATTGGAGTATGATCACCTGGCGCCAAAGCTCCTGGCGTCATTTGGTTCCGTTCTGCTTTATGACCAGTTTGATGGTTTTGGGATTTTTTAGCATACTGTGGGAGCCTTGCCGATACCTCCTCCTCGCGCTCCTCTCAGTTTACGGTCTGTCGTCCATTTTAGTGTCTCTGGCTGCGGCGTTCAAGAGTGAGGAATGGCCCTTCGTCTTTGTCCTGCCCATTCTCTTTTTCCTTCTGCATTTAACATACGGCATGGGCAGCGTTTGCGCTTTAATTTTCTTCAACCGCCGGTGGATGTTTAAAGAGGTGAAAGTTCGGAAATCGATACCGCTGGAGAGGTAGCCGTTAACAAAAGCCGGTAGCATAAAAATCACCACCCCCCGCTAACGGCCGTCTGCTTTACCCATGATAAACCCCCATTACAGGACAAGCTTCTTGAGAACTTATTGAAAGAAATTGGAAATTGATTGCCGCCATCGAATTTTCTCATTTAGTAGGAAAGCAATCCCATCATCACAGGGTTTAAAAGCCAGAGTTTTGTAAAGTGCCTGTGATTGAGCCGACTTCATCAAATTATAATGCCTTGGTTCAGAAAGAAAATACTATTAATAGAACCTCCCTTTTACCGCCTCTATAAAGAATCTTTATCATTGGTTCGCTTTCCATTATCTTTGGGCTACCTGTCCAGTGCCATTTGCCAAGCAACCGATTGGGAAGTAAAGGCCTTCAACGCCGACTACTCTCCCAAAAATGAAGAACCCGGAGTTTCAGTCGCCTTCCTGGCCAAACAAGGCTTCGATAATTATCTTCATAACCTGAGAGACGCTTCCGGTCCGGTCTGGCAGGAAATACGATCGGTTATCCGGGAACACCGCCCCGCGGTGGTGGGAATTTCCGCCAAAACCCAGAACTTTCCGGCCGCCTGCGCCATAGCCGGTATCGCCAAGGAAATCGACCGTCAGATACTGGTGATCGTGGGGGGCCCCCATCCCACCATGGTCCGCCATAAGACCCTGGAATGTCTGGACATTGATATTGCGGTCTACGGGGAGGGCGAAGAGACCATCGCGGAACTGCTCCTAGCCCTGGATTCGGGGCGCGGCCCGGAAGGCGTGCCCGGCATCGGTTACCGGATGGACGGGGAGGTTAGAGAAACCCCGCCGCGCAAGTATATCGGCGATTTGGACCGCCTCGGATTTCCCCATGAAACTGCTGCCGAGGTCCTGATTAATTATGAACACTACCCTCTCCAGGCTTTCGGCAATGTTTTCGCCACCCGGGGGTGTCCTTTTAATTGCTTCTTTTGTGGCTCCCGTTACATCTGGAGCCATCGGACCCGGTTTCGCTCGCCGGCCAATGTCGCCGCCGAAATTCGAAAATTGATGGCTAAGGGGCTGCGATCCATCCATTTCGATGATGATACCTTTGGAGTAAACTCTAAATACATCAAAGACTTATGCGATGCATTGGTGAAACATTGTCCTGGACTAAGATGGAGTTGTGAAACCCACGTTAATTTAGTAAATGATACGACCATCGGCTGGATGAAATCTGCAGGCTGCCGGAATATAGCTTTGGGAATCGAATCGGGCAACAATGAGATATTAAAAAAAATCAGGAAAGGTTTTACTATTGAGGAGGCGCTTCAGGCGGTGAAATTAATTAAGAAAGCTGGCATCGGAGTCAGTACGTTCTTTATGGTGGGGTTCCCTTTTGAAACTATCAGTACATTAAATGACACTATAAACGTTATTAAAAAACTTAAATGTGATCGGATCCTATATAGTATCTTCACTCCATATCCTGGGACGGAAGCATATTACTATTGTTTGCAAGAAGGTCTGATAACTGAAGATGATGATTTATCTTTGTATAACCACCAAAGTCCCCTTAACTGTTTTACGCCTTATATCCCTCCGGATAAATTTCGCGAATTGGCTTCTAATTTGGAGCAGATAGTGGACAGGAAGAATTATCTGAGCAAACTCGGCAGGATGGTCTCTCTTGACAGCCTCAGGCATTCCAAGGACCGGGGCCTCAAGGAAACAATTATCCAGGGGCTACAAGTTCTTCTCAAGAGGAGATAAGGGACCGCCCCGGCAAGACGGCCCTGGTTGGACCTCAGGGGAAAGAGCGCTTATATTCCCGGATAAAGCAGATTGACCACCGAAGCGGGCCCCCGTTTTTCCGCAACCTGATGGCGGCGGCGTCTCGAAAAACCGTTTAATAGAAAATTTCCTGGTTCCTTCCCCTGATGGGAGGAGAGGGAGGTTGATAACGTTACGTCCGAATACGACACCGGCAAAAGCGCTGGACATCCTGGGAAGGCAGCCTGCCGGCGCCACTTCACGGCCCCGCATAGACCTGCAAATACCCCAAGCTGTTGCCGTCGGCGTCAAATATTTGAACCTTCTTGGTTTTGGCCGTAGCAGTCACGTCACCGTCCGTGGAATTGCCCACCCCAATACCCCCGGTGAACCCCATCTTGGCGTTGCTCTTTAACAGGCTGGCGCCGGTGCGGTAAATATGGCAATCGGGAGCGGTGTCAGACTTGCCGAATTGAATGGCTCCGCCCCCGGTGGTATAGTCGGCTCGCAGCCGCACCGAGTCTTGGGCGTCCCCAGGAGACGTCCGCAACCGCAAGCCCGCGGCCCCGGAATAGGCCAAATCTAATTGAGTGCGCCGCCAGGTGGTGCCGTCCACCCGGTCAATCACATTGTCCGTTGCGTTGTTCACAAGCGGGTTAGTAAACGGAGAGCTGTAGGTATGTAAATCCCTAACCGTTACAAAAGAGGCAGCCAAAACCAGCCCGGCAGCCCTGGCCGCCAGGGTAGTCAGCCCCAGGCCAGTTATTACTCAGTGCAATAAATAGCTTAACTTATGTGAGGAAATATGCTATAGATATTGCATGCAAAAAGTCGACGCTCGTTCCATATCGCCAAGTGCCCAAGAACATCTACGCCAATTAGCCGTGAAGGCGGTGTTAGAGGGTAAAAAGCAAAAGGAAGTTGCCCAGCTTCTTGGAGTTACAGCGCAAACCGTCTGTGTATGGGTTAAAGCGTATCATCCCCGGGGCCAAGATGCTCTAAAATCGAAACGGAAAGGCCGCCCCAAAGGAGGCAAGCTCAAGCCTTGGCAGGCTGCACAAATTGCCAAGACGGTTATTGATCATCATCCCGAACAACTCAAGTTGCCTTTTTACCTCTGGACTCGGGAGGCGGTGGCGCTCCTCATTAAACGTCGTTTTGGCTTACAGTTGTCAGTTTGGACCGTCGGCCGCTATCTCAAACGCTGGGGCTTTACCCCGCAAAAACCGGCGCGGCGGGCCTGGGAACAAAACCCGGAACAGGTCCGGCAATGGCTGGAGAAGGAGTACCCCAGTATTCGCCGCCAGGCACAGAAAGACAAGGCCCAGATTTATTGGGGCGATGAAATGGGGTTGCGGTCCGACCATGCGGTAGGGCGCTCTTATGGCCTCAAAGGTCAGACGCCCGTGATCCTGGCCACTGGTCAGCGCTTCAGTTGCAATATGGTCTCTGCCATTACCAACCAGGGGCGCTTAAACTTTATGGTTTTCAAAGAGCGTTTTACGGCCCAAGTTTTCTTAGAGTTTCTCCGGCGTTTGGTCCGCCAAAGTGCTCGCCTGGTCTATCTCATCATTGACCGTCACCCGGTTCACCGCTCCAATAAGGTGCAAAATTGGGTCAAGGAAAACGAGGAGCGAATCAAGGTATTTTTTCTACCCAGCTACAGCCCGGAGATCAACCCGGATGAATTACTCAATCAAGATGTCAAAAGCAATGCCCTGGGTCGTCAACGACCCGAGAATCAAACAGCGTTGATGGGCAAGGTCAGGAGTTACCTCCGGAGCCGCCAATGCAAACCGGATATAGTCGCCAATTATTTCCAGGGGAAACACGTCCGGTACGCAGCATGAAAAATTAATCAATTAAACGCTCTGAGTAATAATTGCAGATTGATACACGGATTGGCCACATAGATGTTCCGGGTGGGAGTGGGGGAATTGCCGGATTGGATATACATCCCATCGATCCTGGAGTTGGAGAAGTTTTTCAGGTAAACCAGTTCGGTTTCCCGGCAATTATTCCATTCGATGTAGCCGCCCACAATGATCCAGTTCGCGGCGGTGGCTCCGGCAGCCGGATTGACGTAGAAAGCATGGCCCTGGCCATAATTTCCCGTAGTAGGGTCGTGCCCGATAAGCATATTAACCAGCTGACCGCCGGCACCCGGAGGGTGCAGAAGGCGGAGCCGACGGCGGCAATGGCCTCTTGCAAGCTGGACCCGTAACCGGGGTCGCCCACCCAGGTCTCCTTCCCCAGGCGGGCGTCCACCAACTCCATCCCGGAGTCAAAGGAAGTCTTTTCCCGAATCCCCCGGGCTCCCAGGATCGGCTTATAGATAAACCCCTTGGAAGTCCATGTTCCACTTTCCATCACACTCTCCTTGGGTAATGATTCTCGAGATTGGCTTTCCGGCGAGAGTATGTTTCAAGGGGTGATATTTTTCCAGAAAAGATGGGGCGATTGTCTTGATTTTGGGTCGGGTTTTCAGACAGGGAATTTATAAGATGCGGAAAAAGATGGGGAAGCGGTCCGGCAGTTTAAAAACACACGTGGGTGTCCCAGGCCGCGGTCGGTAAGGATAAACTGGAAGTTACTTATGCCATTTCACTCCGCGATAAATCGCCGACATATTGATATTGTCCTTATACTTCTCCACTACCTGGAACATCTCGGACAGAGTCTCATGCGTTAAATAATGGGGTTCCAGACCCAGCTCCAGCAAGCCGGTGTAGGTGGGATTATAATAATGTTCCTCTTTTTCAATACGGGGGTTGGGCAGGTAGTTCGACCTGACGGAGTATCCCAGCTTCTCCCCCACCCGCGTCACCTTTTCGGCCAGTTCATTGACGGAGAAGGTCTCGGTCACCTGGTTGAAGATTCTCAGCTCACCCCGGCGGGCCGGATTAAGGGCCGACAGGTAAACGCACTGCAGGGTATCCTTGAGGTTGATGTAGCCCCGGATTTGGCCGCCGCGGCCGTAAATGGTGAGGGGATGCCCAGCCACCGCCTGGACGATGAACCGGTTCAGCACGGTCCCGAAGATCTCATCATAGTTAAAATTGGGCATCAAACTTTCATCGAGATTGGCTTCCTCCGTTGACAAGCCGTAAACCGGCCCCTGCATCAAATCGGTGACGCTGATTCCCCACGTTCTGACGTAAAACCACAGCAGGTCAGTATCCTGGATTTTCGTGGTGTGATAAAGGGAGCTGGCCTGGCGGGGGAACAGGAATTTGTCTTTGCGGCCCTTGTGCTCGATTTCCAACCAACCTTCTTCGATGTCGATATTGGGGGTGCCGTATTCCCCCATGGTGCCCAGCTTGATGATATGACAATCAGGGCTGGACTCATGCACCGCGTGGATGATGTTAAGGGTGCTCAGGAGATTGTTGGTGAGGGTCAGGGCGGCTTTGTCCCGGTTGACCATGGAGTAGGGCGCGGAGGGCTGTTCCGCATAGTGCACCACCACCTCGGGCCTGAAATCCTCAAAGGCCCGGTTAAGGAAACCATAGTCGGTGGCATCGCCGATGCGCACCTCGATGGTCCGCCGGCTTAACTTTTCCCAGATCTCCGCCCTCCGGATCAAGTTGGGCGTGGGAAACAGGGGCTCGCAGTCCAGCTCCACGGCGGCTCCCCGCCGGAAGTAGTTATCAACCCCCATGACTTCATGTCCCCGCCGGGAGAAGTACATGCAGGTGGGCCATCCAAGATAGCCGTCGGCGCCCAGGATGAGAACTTTCATGGATTATTAATCCCTTGCTAAGGGTTGGGAAAATTGGCTGGATCAATCGCTCCGGCGGCTAGTGGCTGTTGCCGGAACCACTGCCAGGTAAGCTGCAAACCCTCGAGCAACCCGGTTTTGGGGTCGAACCCCAAAAACTTTTTTGCCTTATCGATTTTAACGAAATTGCGCGATACTTCCCCGGCCCGGGGCGGGACATGCTTCACCGGGGGGAAGGACGCCTCCTGCACCACCTGCCGCATCATTGCCACCAACTGGTTGATGCTGGTTTCCCGGCCGGTGCCCAACTGGAGAGCCTGGCCAAAGGGCAAGTCTGCCTCCAGGGCGGCGCGGATGGCCTCACATAGGTCGGCCACAAAGACAAAATCCCGGGTCTGCTCCCCATCCCCAAAAATGGTGATAGGCTCGCCCACCATGACCTGACGGAAGAGTTTGGCGATAACGCTGCCTTTGTGGTAAGAAAACGGCCCGTACACGTTGGAGAATCTCAGGGATATGGTCTTGAGGCCGTAGCTTCCCCAAAAGGCCGAGCAGTAACCCTCGGCGGCCAACTTGCTGGCGCCGTAAGGCGAGATGGGGCGTGGCACCATGTCCTCATGCACCGGAGGGGTGACTTCCCCCATAATGGCTCCCCCGGTGGAGGCGAATACGAAACGCTCCACCTGGCAGGCCACCGCCTCCTGGAGGAGGTTGAAAGTCCCTCTGACGTTAACCTCCAGGTTGAATTCGGGGTTGGCCACCGAATCCACCACCCCGGTGTCGGCGGCCAGATGCACCACCGCCTCCACCCCGGCCATGGCCGCGGCCACGTCCGTGCGGTGGCGGATGTCTCCCTGCAGAAACTCCACCGGCAATCCGGCCAGATCCTCGGCCCTGCCGGCGCTCAAGTTGTCCAGCACCTTTAGCCTACACCCCGAGGAAGTTAGGGACCGAACGAGATTAGCACCGATGAAACCGGCTCCTCCGGTAATAAGTATCATAGGTTTCTCTTTCGTCGCGGTAATCGGAGACGCCTCCCTTCAGTTTAAACCTTTACTGACCAGCCTTTCCGAATTTATCGGAATTTCAAACCCTTGGCCAAGAATTGTTTAACCGCCAGTCGGTCGGGAAAACCGTAGTAGGCGCCCTTTTGAGGATCATTTTCCTTGGGTTGCACCGTTCCTTGCTTAAACTGGTCCACCACTTCGATGATGAGTTGGGCGCCCAGATCTTTTGATTTGGCGATTAATGAATGGAGGGTTTCGCCAGGATCAATCGGATATTCTTTTTGCAATAAAATCGCCCCCTTCATGTCTCGTAAGAAGTTATTTCCTTACCAATAATTGCGTTAATTACTCCTAAGAAAAATCCCAGATTGGCCAATAAGAAACTGAATACCAATGACGCCAGGGGGAGGCGGTGGCCCCTTTGTTCCCCGATAAGGCCAATGAGGCCCAGGGCGTAAAAAATTAATTGGGCCCATAAAGTCAGGGGGTAAATTGAACTCTCCCCCACCAATAATAAGTTTGAAATAAAGATGGCTAACAGAAAAAAAGGCGTCAACCAACGCAATAATTTATGGGAGAAAATTGACAAAGAAATCAAGGGATATTTTATGGGGTTAAGTAATGGGTATTTACTAAGGGTGCAGGTCAGATTTCGAAGAGTCATCCTGGTTCGGGCTTTCAATTCTCCTTTTATTGTCGAGGGAAATTCCTCATAGGCTAATAACTTGTCCTCGTGCACGACCCTAAAATATTGCAGTAAAATATCCAATGGAATTATACAGTCATCGCCATATTTGCAACTGAAAGGTCTGAATAAGGATTTTCTAAAAGCCATGAACTGCCCCGAAGCAGTATGTAACGTGCCTATGCTGCTTTCCAGCCTTCTGATGAGCATCTCCGCTTTCCAATAAATTGAGTGGGAGGCAGATATACTATTGTCTTTTTCCCTCAAGAGACATCTTCCCGTTACGCAGCCCACGCTTTCATCGTTAAAATGCCTTACCAGACCTTTAATGGCATGGGGTTCAAAGGTGGTGCTGCCGTCCGTCAAGAGGACGATTTCATTATGGGCCCGTGGGATGGCCTGGTTCTGGGTAAAACTTTTCCCTCCCCCTTGGGTGGCGAACAGTTTGATGCGGTGGTCGGTCAGGGACAGGGAGCTGACCAGGTGATCAGTGGCATCCGTAGAGCCATCGGAGGCCACCAGGATCTCCAGCAACTCCCGGGGGTATTGGGAGTCCAACAGATTTTTAATTCGGGATTCAACCAGTTTCTCCTCATTATGGACAGTGAGCAGGACCGTAACCCCCGGCAGGGGCCCCTCCAGGTTAACTTCTCTCTTTAAGAAAATTGATAATATTTTTAATAATATTATATACCCTACCCATACATGCACCACGATAAGAACCTGCAGCCAGAAGAGATAACGCATATTTCAATAACCATGTTCCAATGTTTAAACAACGGGCTCCGGTGAACCTTCCCAATCCGGCATGATGTCATCCAGCCAAGTGGAAGTACAGATAATCTTCGACTTGTCGCACCTGTCCTGGTATTTTTTGCTTATTTCCAGCACTTCCGTCATCAACCCTTCACTCAAGGTAATGGGGTTCAATCCCAGTCGGAGGAATTTCTCGTTGCACACACTGAGGCTATTTTCGGCACTCTCCTTTCGAGGATTTCTATAGTACCTTATTTCAGCTCCGGTTATCGTGGCTACTTTCTTAGCCAAATCACGGATGGTATGGCATTCGGTGGCTTGATTGAAGATATCCACCGGAGTCCCCGGCTGCGGGGGGTTTTCAATGGCCAGCTTGATGCAATTAACCGTATCCCTGATATGGATAAAAGCCCGCGTTTGTCCGCCCGTACCATGGACCGTAAGGGGATGGTCGATGGCGGCTTGCATGAGAAACCGGTTCAACACTGTCCCATAATCTCCATCATAATCAAACCTGTTTATCAGTCCCTCGTGCATTGAAGTCTCAGGAGTATTGGTACCCCAGACCACCCCTTGGTGTAAGTCGGTGATCCGTATGCCATTGTTTTTGTTGTAGTACAAAAACATGAGCGCATCTTGGGTCTTGGTCATATGATAGACGCTCCCGGGGTTGGGAGGATAAATAATCTCCATTTCTTTTTCTTCCCCGTCCACATGGACTTTCACCTTTAAGTAACCCTCGGGAATCTGCATCCCTACTGTTCCATAACCATATACTCCCATCGTTCCCAAATGCACCACGTGGATATCGGTCTTGGATTCCACTATGGCGCAAAGCAGATTATGGGTGGCATTGATATTATTATCAACAGTATATCTTTTGTAATATGACGCTTTCATTGAATAAGGCGCCGACCGTTGCTCGGCAAAATGCACCACCGCCGCCGGCTGCAGTTCTTTTAAAAGAGTCAACAACCGGTGGTAATTCCGGGCCACGTCGAAGTTAAAAAAGTTTATGGTTGTGCCAGTCAATTGCTTCCACAATGCCAGGCGGGTGCTTATGGATTGGATGGGGGTCAGTGATTCGCATTCCAAATCCACGTCGATTTTTCTCCGCACCAGATTGTCCACAATGGTGACATCGTAACCCGCAAGGGATAATCCTAGGCTTGTAGGCCAGCCGCAAAAACCGTCCCCTCCCAGAATTGCTATCTTTTTATTCATTATTAGGTTCTCCTATTTGCAGTTTCCCTGCCTTTACCGGAACCACAGCCTCCGGTTATTAAGATTATTACCATGTCACTGGGTGAGTTGCCTGTCTGCTTTGCTTCAGCCCTGGCCGACGACTTCATTTCGGTTTTGTGATCAATCCCAAATAGTAGGTGTTGAAGATTTTCAATTTTTCCAGAAAGAGCGCCGCCAGCCAGGAATAAGGAACCAACCTCCGGTAGATAATGGGAGCCAAGATGGACCGAGTCAAGTTAAGCTGGCAGTTAGGGAACAGGGCCCTGATTCTCCTTTTGCTCACTCCCCGGGTATCCGGATTCAGAGGGTGACTGATAAAAAAATCAAGCCATAAAATAGCCCCGCCTTCCTTCAAAACCCGCAACACCTCTTCGGCCAGGTTTTTTTGAATCTCATCATCTAAAATCGAAGAGAATACCGTAAAGCAAATAATCAAGTCAAAGGTGCGGTCTACATGGGGTAAGGCTTCACCACTTCCCAAAATAAAGGAAATATTGGGGCAAATCCTTTTGGCGGTGGTGAGCCGGTCCTCAAGCAAGTCGATGCCGAAAAGATTCCGGGGAGAGGCCCCATACCTGAGGAAGTCCCGAAGGATATTTCCATTGCCGCATCCCAGATCCAATATTCTTTTTCCCGATAAACTCTCGAAGGCCGAATCTTTTAACGCCTGGATAATCCCGCGTTCTCTCTGCTGATAAGCATACAACTCTCCGCTATTGAAAAGAGAATAACGCGGCGAAATGCCGGTGCGCTTTCCATAGACTTCCCTTATTCGTTCAATCTCACGCTTTGCTGGTCTTTCCATGCCTAGTTCCGGCGGTATGGCCCCTGATCAAAAAGAGAGGGCACGAGATGACATGAACTGTTGGTGCCCCAGTGCAATAAGAGACATCAAACTCTCCCTCTCCCCAGGATCTCATCTTTCAGAATGTGGAACATCCGGTCCCGTTGCTTCTCCAGGGTAAAATCCCGGACTTTATTAATACTGCCCCAGCTTAAGGATTCTCTTAATCCCGAATCCGAAGTCAATCTTTTTATGGCCGCAGCCAGGGATTGAGGGTCTCCCGGAGGGACTAACAAGCCGTTTTCACCATCCGCGACGATTTCCGGGATGCCTCCCACCCGGGTGGAGATTATGGGCAAGCCCCGGGCCATGGCCTCGTAAAAAGTCTTGGGAAGGCCCTCGGTCCGGGAGGGACTGACATAAATGTGGGCGGCATCGTAAAGAGCAAACAAGTCCGGACCATGGGGCACATAACCCTTGAAATCGAAATAGGCATCCAGCCCCTTTTGACTTATTAATGCGCGCAGGGGGGCTGCTTCCTTCCCACTCCCTGCCAGCCAGCAGACGAAGTCGCCATCGCCCTGCCGCCGCAGGAGGTCCATCGCCTCCACCAGAACCTCCAGATTCTTTTCCGGCGTCAGCCGGCCCACGCACAGGAGCACCGTGGGTCCCGGACCGCGAGGCCGCACGCCCGTCACGATATCCTTTTCGTACACGAGGGTGGGGTAAACCTTGTAAACCCGCTTGCTCGGGCCGGAGTACATCTCAAACAACTCGTCCCCCACCACGAAAAAGGGAGTGGATTGACTGGCCCGCAACAGTTGGGATGCCAGGAACCCGGAGAGCATCCGGGCGCAAACGCCTTTTATCCCGCGGTAGCCCTGGCTTTCGGTTTCCTTGGCGATATTACTCCGAATATAGAAAAAGAGTTTCCGGGAGCCGTTATTGGCCATCCGATAAAACATCAACTGGGGGAGGTGCATCCCCACAATCCAGGCCAGGTCCCAATTTTTTAGGTTGCTTTTGAATAAACGCCATATGGGCCCAGCCAGCGCATGAAACCGGTAATACATCTCGGTGGAATTTTTAAAGAACGGCATGGGCACCAGTTCCACCCGTTCGTCCTCCAGCCCCACCACAAAGTTCCCCCGGCACTCTTTGGTAATGGACAGGGGGGCGATTAGCATCATCTTGTCCACGCAGGCTTTGAAAGAAAGCACAAAGTTGATGAACGTGGCGTTGGTGGTGTACCTGGTGCCATCAAACCAGAATGGCTGATCAGTGATGACCGCGAGTCGCACGTTAAGTCTCTACCGGGTAGAAAATTTTTTCTTCAAAGAGTAAAACCAGTTTCTATTCAGATAACCGTCCAGACCCCAGTCAGTCAGTTTCTGGTACAGGCGCGACACTTTGAAGCGGAACACGGGAGAGGAATCCCTGGCGCTGACTTCCAACCGGGGTAGGGCAAACCTTCCCGGAGCCGCACCCTGGGGGGGGCGGAGGGCCACTGCCTGTTTATAGCCTGCAGCTTGCACCATTTCCTGGATTTCCCGGCTAAGTTTTCCCTTGGGGTAGGAGAAGGACGTCACCTCCAACCCCAGGCGCTGCTCCAGGATGTCCTTGGATTGGGCGATTTCCCGCCAGGCGTCCTCGACCGGAATCTGAGTGAGGTCCGGATGGCTCAAGGTGTGGGAGCCGAAGACTATCCCCTGCTGGGCCATTTCGGCGATTTCTCCCCAATCCAGGGGCCGCGGGCTCGTGCGGCTATGCCAGGGGAAGGTCCGGCGGGAACCCACAAAGGAGACCGCCACAAAAATGGTGGCGGTAAAGCCAAGGCGGGCCAGGACGGGGAAGGCATTGGCATAGTTGTCCCCGTAACCGTCGTCGAAGGTCAGGACCACGCGGCGTTCTCCATTGCCCCGGTCCTCACTGGCCAGGGCTTCCTCCAGGGAACAACCCTGGCAGCCTTGTTCATGAAAGTATTGCATCTGCCGGGCAAATTCCTCCACCTTTACCGACAGAGGCAGTTCGCCGTGGGGGGCGATGCTGTGGTAGGCAAGGATGATCATGGCCGGGCCCAGGCGCGGATAGCTTCGGCCAACCGGTCCACCTGGTTTTCCAGGACGAACCGGGGGGCGGCGGCCGCGGCGCCCTCGCTGAGTCTTTGCAATAATTCCGGGGACCGGGCCGGCTTCTCAATCGCGGCTGCGAGCTCCTTGGCGCTGCCGGGTTCAATGAGCAAGCCGTTGACCCCATCCTGAACCATATCCAGGATGCCCCCCACCCGGGAGGCCACCACCGGCAAGCCGAAGGCAAAGGCTTCCGGCACCACCTTGGGAGTCCCTTCGCTGAAGGAAGACAATAGGAACAGGTCGGCCTGCCGGTACAGGGCGAAGAGGTCCTCCCCAAAGGCCTTGAAGCCGTGGAAGGTTACCATGCCGTCCACCTTTAGGGCCTGGGCCAACTGCTGAAGGCGGTCTCTTTCCGGTCCTTCTCCCACTATCTCCAGAGTGGCTTGAATCCCCCGGTCCCTCAGGATTTTCACGGCCTGGATGGCCAGATCGAAGCCTTTCACCGCCACGAGATTCCCCACCATAAGAAGTCTGAGAAGGCCGCCCTTTACCCGAGGCGCCTTACTGTTCGCCTGGCGTAGAAGCTGGGAGGTAATGGAAGGGGAATAAAAATTCAGCAGCCGCGGCTGGATGGGCCGGTACTTGCGGTACAATTCCCCGCCGGTGACGATTCCCGGGGAGCTCTTGAGCATTAGAGGCACCGCCGCCTCCAGCCACCCGCACCAGGCCACGGCCACTAGCCGCCTCCACCCTTGCTGGTTCCGGGCGAGGATTTCCTCGGAGTCGTTGCATCGCAGGTAAAGTATCCGGGGGACGCCGTAATAACAAGCGGCGGCAAAGGCGACCTGGCTCAGCGGGTCGGGATCGATTATCAGCACCGCGTCCCAGGCCCCGGCCCGGGCCTGGAAATGCCGCCAGATGGCCGCGGCCACTCGGGGAAATTGGCGGCTGTATAGTTCCAGGCCGCTATCCCAGGCGGGGACGGGAAAGATGCGGATATCCCCGCCCAGCCGGTGCCCCTGGATCTTTCTCTCTACCACCGGGCACACCATCTCCACTGCAAAATGCCGGGTCAGGTGCTCCAGCCAGAGGAAGATGGAGGCGCGGGTGGCGTAGCCCGCGTCGTCGTATCCCAGGGGAAGCCCCGGGAATATTATCCCCAGCCGCATTTCTCGGATTCCCTTCAGCTTAATCTTCTTTGGATATAGCTCCAGACGGAAAGAGGATTGCCATAAGTTGCCGAAATGCCGTAACCGCAAGTACAACCGGGACAATCAAAAGAAAACATTTTTTTAACTGAATTTAGATAATCGTCGGAATTTATTATGTCTTCCAATGAATTATTTAGAATGTTGCCAATGGGTTGAAATACGTTGCATCCAGACCTGACATTACCCTGGGAATCAATATTGACTTCCAGGTATCCTTGCATGCAATGTTTGAAAATAAACTTGCCTGAAATCATGTAAGCCTTGGCGTTGTCGAGAACCACGCCGTTAACAACGTTATATTTTTTAAGTAAATAAAAGACCTTATGGATTTGTTCGTTATTTAACTTAAGTTTCTGCAAGGCTGCCTTCACATCTTTGCCGGCCAGAAAATACATGTTATTGTCTGGAAGATTGATATCATATTCATATCCGTTATCCCGGCACCATAAAATCATTTCTTCTAAGTTGTCTATCAACAGATTGTTCAAAGTGCTCACTATTTTAATTTTCTTGTTGATGTACCTCAGATTGGCTATTATCTTCTCATAGTATCCTTTGATCCCCCGGATGCTATCATTCTTCTCTCCCTTTGCATCTAACGATACAGTGACATTGGTTATGATTGATTCGTTGATTTTCTCAGCATATTTTTTCAGCAGTAACCCATTGGTGGCTAAGACAACTTTATTGAATCGCGCTCCATCTACGGAGCTTAAGATCTCGAACAAATCCGCCCGTAATAGTGGTTCTCCTCCGGTAAAACGGAGATTCCGGACATTTATTGACAGCAATTCGTTAATCAGATGGCAAGCCCTTTGCGTAGTAATCCTATCTTCTGGTTTATTTTTCCAGTAATCACAAGTTATGCACCTGGCATTGCATCTCTCGGTTAAATTGATATTCGCCAGGAGAGGCAATATTTGCCTGGGCAAAATATTTTCCAAGCCGCTGACGGCGACCAAGAGCAAGCGAAAGTGATAAAAAAGGTTTGCCGGAATAGGGTAATTTAAAATTTTCATCTCGTTTTTCAACCCATGGCTTTTTGGGCAATGAGGGCGATGGGCCGACTGAGAAATGGCACGGATAACCGCTGGAGGAACAGGGTTTTCAGATTTGGAATCCCTTCGATCTGCTTTTGCACGCCTCTAATGGTTTCCCCCACGAAGAACCGGCTTTGTCGGGGGTTGCGGATGCCGAAAAAGGAGGCCAGTCCCAGTAAAACCGCGGTGGAATACCGGATGACGGGCCGGGGCTGGAAAGACTTCAGCGCCGCGACGGCTTTGTGCAGCATGTACTGCATGGTGGGCACAATCACCACCAAATATCCCTGGGGCATCAGGACTCTGAAAGCCTCCTGCACGGCTTTTCGCATGGGCAAATAGCAAAACACCCCCTTGGATAAAACAAAGTCAAAGGTGTGGTCGGGAAAGGGCAAACCCAGGGCATTGCCTTCGCTCAAGGAAATGGCGGAAGTGGCTCCGGGATTACGGGAAATCAACATCCTGCCTGCCTCCAAGGCCGCCGCGTCGCAATCTATGCCATAATAGGAAGCTTCCGGGCCTAAAAAGCCGTTCTGACTCAGAATCAAACCGGTCAACCCGCCGCCGCAGCCGATGTCCAGCACCCTCCGGGGCCGCGGCCGGGGTTTCGCCAGCTTAAAAATCTCCTGCCACAATCCGGATAGTTTCTGGATGTCATATTCACAGAGACCGTAGGCCAGCGCCGCGCCTTGCTTGGTCAAAGTCCAGAAAGGGCCTTTTTTTGTGACCTGACCCCCTTGAATAAGTTGGGTAATCACCAGGGCAATATCCGATACTGGAATCTGTTGAAATTTTCCATATAGATAACGTTCATATTCGGATTGCGGGTCCCAGCCCCGCAACGGATCATAAGTCTCATGAATGCCGTGATAGTGGAGACGCCTGATAGCCAGCAGGTTCATTTCATCCCACGTCCAACTTCCCATAACGCTGCTCCGAACCCATTAGAACAAAAGGGGACAATTATTCAACTTATCCAGTCTTATTTCCGGGCCACCAGATGTACGGTGGGAGACAGGGCGTCAAAGAGGCCCAGCCGCAGGAGGCCCCGCAGGAACTGAGCCGCCAATTTCCCGGCGCCCCCCGGCAGCCGGGGAGGCACTCCCTCAATGATGGCCCGATTGATGGAAATATTGGCCTCCACTGTGGCGAAAAATGGAGCCACCGCCCGGCGCCACCCAAAGTAGTCCCGATAATTGATATCCCCCAGGAAGTTGCTTTCCAGCCCCTTCCGGGGACGGAAACGCCGGATATAACGTTTTCGCCAGGGCGCCGGCAACCAGTGGGGAAACCACATATTGACGTGCCCTTCAAAAGGCCACAAGGCGTTGGGCACCCGGCCAAAAAACAGCCCCTTCGGGCGCAAGATCCTGGCTGCTTCTTTAACGGAGGCTTCCACGTCTTTAACGTGCTCTAAAACTTCATTCATGATTACCAAGTCATAGCTTCCCGTTCTAAAAGGCAGCTCCTCGCTCCGACCTCGGGCAAAAATGTCCCGGGCCACCCCGCGGCGGTCCGCCCGCAGCCGGGAAATCTCCAGGTTGTCCTCCTTGAAGTCCACCCCGTAAGCCCGGACTCCCTTTAGTCTCAAGGCCACCACCAGTCCGCCTTCTCCTGAGCCCACATCCAAGACGGTTTTCTGCGATAGGTCCCCGAAGAGTTCCAACCGGCGGATCAAGCGTTCCTGATAGTCCTCTTGATGGAGCTTGAAGGCGATAAACCGGCGAAACGCCTTTTCGGTCATAAAACTGCGCTGCTCGGCCCACTTGCGCCGGATCTGACGCTCCATCTCGGTCATCTCGTATCCCGGACACTGCCGGTCGGCAGCCCCGGCTCCAGGGCTCGGCCGGCAGAGGCCAGGCCGGGGCGAGACTCCGCCCGGGACGGCTGAGGTTCTTTCCCGCCTGACAATTTCTTTAGCGACAAGGCCAGACCCACCACGAACCAGAAAATATTTTCGTTAAAGGTGGGAGCAAACAGGGATACGAGAACAAAGGCCAGCATGAACACCTGGAAGGCCTGGCCCCATTGTCGAACCTCTTCATCCGCCGCATTCCCCAGGGGCCAGATGGCCAGAAGGATACCGGCTAAAAGGGCTGCAAAGGCTACCAAGCCCACTATGCCGTTTTCCACCAGGACGTTGAGATACAAGTTATGGCCGGGGATATAATTTCCCGCATGGTCCAAGAGGCCGCTGTGGATAAAAGATTGAAACGCGTTGCTCCCGGGGCCGGCCCCCAGGAGCGGCCTTTCCCGGGCGCTGGCCAGGGCGGCCAGGAGCAGCGGGTAGCGGGTCTCGTCCTCAATGGCGGTTAGTTTTTCAAACCGAGTAGTCATAAGGGTTTCGCTGGAATACAGCCATCCAACTAAAACTGCCCCGCAGATGAGGAAGATGAGTACTGACTTGGACCTGAATTTATAGGCCGCTAAAATTAAGATTGCGCCCAAAACCAATATTCCCGACCGGGAGACGGAACCCACCACCGTTAACAGGCTAAGAATAAGCAAACTCCCATAAGCCGACCGGGCGATAAGTCTCTTAGAGTTCAGGAATAAAACATAAGTGATGGGGAATATGTAGATAATTACCCGGGAGACCGTATTGGGGTTTTTAAACAAGGTGTATCCCAAAAATTTAAGCCATTCATGATCGGACCAGGCATAAATTTCCTCTCCAAAAGGGCCCAGCATGACATCCCTTAAGACAAAGAAATCCTGAAAATAAAGAATCAGCCCCATGGCAAAAACCACGATGACTGCATGTAGCGACACCAGGGATTTGAGGCAGGCTAGTAAATCATTTGGGCTTTGAATGATCCGGCAAATAAGAAAAACGAGGATTCCCTTCAGGAGCAGACTTTGGAGCGCAGTCCAGTTGTCCTGCAGGGGAACGGTGCTGTTGATGGTGGAGACGAGATTGACCACCACAAACAGGGTGAAAAGACCAACCAGGGCCCTATCGATTCCCCGGTCCCCCGGGACAAAAGGGAGGGAACACAACGAGCCTACCAAGAGGGCGCCGGCAAGGAGCTTTTCCGGCGAACCGATGAATGGCAACGGCACGTTGGTAAAGAAATAACACAGGGGAAACAAAATTAATAATCGAATCATGCTTCACCCAACTGTACAGGAGCTTTGGGCCCGTTTGTTGCCTGTGTTTGGATTTGCAAGGGCCTCTTCACGTAATAAATTAATAAATAAAGGCCGATGAGCAGTAGCTCCCATAATAGTACTATATAGGGAAGCCAGGCATTCAATTTATCGCCGGACAAATAGCAGGCGCTACCCATGAAAATAACCCCCGGCAGAAAAATGATCAGGTTATGGCGGTGGAGGTTCACCGCCAGAAAGACAATGCCGTAGGTGAACCGGAAAAATTCCAGGGGGATAAACCAGATGAGGACTTCCAGGATCCGTATGCTGCCTTCGTACTTGACGCCGAACAGGGAATTGATGATGTTGGGAGCCAGATAGTAACCCGCCAGGGCAGCGGTTAGGCCGGCCGAGATCATGGCCAGTTGCAGCTTGCGGTGCAACAGGATGAACCTGGGCATATCGCGGAAATACAGATCGGAAAACACCGGATAGCAAGCCATGGTGAGAAAGGTGCCCATGATGCAGACCATGGACACGATGCGGTAAGCGGCGGAAAAAATCCCCACTTCGTAAGGCGAATAAAAAAAATTGAGGAACAGCAGCGGCAGCAGGGTGGACAGAACCTGAAGGCTCCCGGACAGGCTGAAAAAGATGGATTCCTTGACGTGCTCCCACCACTGCCTCAAGTGGAAGACCGGACGGAAGCGCAGGCCGGTTTTCCCCAACAGCAGGTAGAGCAGCAGGGCGGATCCCAGGAAACTGCAAGACCACCCGAAGGAGGAGACAACCAGGCCCCAATCCCCCTGGGCGAAGAAGGCAATGGCCAGGAACGGGACAGAATAAAACAGGTTGCTTATAGCCAGATATTGGAATTTTTCAAATCCCTTCATGACCCAATCCAGGGAAAAGGCAAAGGTGACCAGGTACAGCCCGCAGCCCAAAAAAGCGTGTCGGTTCAACGGGGGCATGTCCAGGTGGAGGACGACCAGGAGGTAAATTAGGCACACCACCACACCGGCGGCGATGCGCATGGTCTGGAGGGTATTTACCAGTTCCGCGGCGCCGTCTTTGTTCCGGGCAATTTCTCTGATGCCGTACATGTTGGTGCCCAAATCCACTGCCAGCCAGAAATAGAGGGTTATCCCCTGGGCCAGGGCAAAGATGCCGAAATTCGTCACCCCCAGGTTCCGGGCCAACAAGATGTTGGCCATAAAGAGGAACCCCCTGCTTATAATTTCGCCCAGGGTAACCCAAAAAAAATTTCCTACAACTCTAATTTGCAGTTTCACCGGTAAGTTGTCGTCTTTCCATCAGTTCCGCGGCTCATGCGCCAGGGACCATGGAGTTATGGATAATATCAAGGTTTTCTACCAATTATTAAGTAATTGCTTGAAATGTTCTCTCCCTCAAGACCTATTTTTAAGAAACTCAAAAAATACAAAACAGAATCCAGGAACCTCCTCAATAGGCGCGACATGACGATCACCTTCGGAACTATGGAACCGATGGGAAAAAATTTAATCTCCTGCAAACCAAGCGTCTCATAACACTCTACTAATTGATTTTTGGTGACGGCAAGATGTGACTCAAATATCTCTTGATCTTTCCGCAGCCAGCAAAGCAGTTTTTTATGGAACCCGGTGAGATTGGGTACGGTTGTTATCAGCAACCCGCCCGGGTTTACCAAGTCGGCAATCTTGGACAATGTCGCCCCTAAATCGCGGAAGTGTTCTATAAACCCATCAGAAAATACAATATCATATTTTTCTTTCAGGTCTGAATCAAAGATATTAGCCAAAATAAACGTGGCTTTTACGTTAGCGAGGTCGGCATTTTTTTGGGCAAGCAACATGCCTTCCGTGGAGAAATCTATTCCGGTTACGCAGTATCCGAATTCCTGACAAAAGTAAGGTATCCATTTCCCCCCTCCGCAACCCACTTCTATTAGTTTATAATCCGGCCCCTGGGGGAGGATTGTTAGAAAAATTTTATGGATGCAACTGTCAATATACGTTCGCCCTCTAAATAATCTTCTTATCCATCCAGTTGCAGAAGTGGAAACATCGTGCCATTTCTGATTCCAATAGGTTTCATTGGTCAGTGGGTCCATTCATTTCTCTCCACCAACGGCCCGTCCGCTTACCGCCGACGCAGCCCGGGATGGCGTATTTTTCTGGGCTTCCTGAATGGCGCGCCGGTAAAGGGGAGCGGTCTTATCGTCCCAGGGGTGGTAGCCCGCGCCCCAGGCGGCATAGAGCCAGTTAAGGCGGTATGAGGAGAACAGAAGCCGCAGCAAGGGTTGGAAGTCGTCCAGGTTTTTCAAGGAGTTGTCGCAGTCCCCCTGGGAAAAATAATGTCCCGGCTTTTTCAAGGCCGCGTCGTGCCAGGGGGCCAGGGTTCCGGCCAAGTGCAGGTTGGGGTAGCGCTGGAGGATCTCCCGGAACGCGGCCTGCCGGGCGGCGATTTTCCGGCCCATGGCCTCGGCCGAGGGATGGCAATACCCCAAGGATATTTCCCCGCCGCTGATGACCTTGATGGCGCCGGGTTTTTCCCCGGTCCGCTCCAGGAAACCCAGCACCAGGTAGGTGAGGCTCCGGTACACCGACTGGCCCGACCCTAATTTATGGTAATCCGGCTCTCCCAGGCCGGTGAACAGAAACCAGACCACGGCTTCGGGATAAATCTCCCGGGTCAGGTCGGCCAGTATTCGGCCGATTTCCCGGAGCCGTTCCTGGACCACCGGTATGGGCTTCTGGGTCTCCCGGGCCAGGATATCCAGCGTGTTGATCCGGTAGTTGTTATAAGCCTCGGAGTCCACCACGATGCCGGGAGCCCCCAGCATCTTGGCGATCCTCAGGGATAGGCGCCAGATACTGAAGAAGTCGTCCAGCGCCCCCGTTTCGTTATAAAGATCCATCCCTTTAATAGCCCGAAAATACGGCAAATTAGATAACTTGGGGTTATGAGCCCTTCCCCCTTCGTGGTGGCCGATGATTCGATTAATAAAAATCCAGGGCCAGATATCTTTTCTAGAATTCTCCTTAATAATTTTGATCTGGGCCTCAAAGTTACTCAAGTTACCTTTCTTAATATCATAGTTGTCAATTAATGAAACAGCAATACCATTATAGGGTGAGTTATTGATAAAATTAATTTTGTCGATTCTAAAGGTGTCTAAATTACCCGTGAAGAAACTTATCAGCATTAAATACGGCAATGTTACTGAAAAAAGGTTCATCTCCGATTCCTTTAACGCTTAAAGGGAGGGGATGGAGTCGGGCGCAGGGTGTCGCAGGCTATTATTCGCCGGGAATATCTCAGTTTGGCTCCAGGGCAGGTGCATAAGCTTCTTCACCTCCCGCCCTCAGGACGCGGCTGCCGTCATTCGCGGTCCCTCACGGGCGGGCAACAAATCCTCCGGCAGGAGCTTGTTGTCCCGCAAAAAGGACTCAATGTCCCGGCGGCTCATAAGCTGCTCTTGGCCGGAATTATAGGGGCGCTCCACTTTTCGTCCGGTTTCCCCCGAATAGGAATAATCGATATTGCGGTAGATGGCCCGAAAGGCCGGCAGCACCACAAACATTTCCTCCAGCTCCAGGGAGCGGCCCACCTCCTCGGCGCTCATCAATTCCTCATACATCTTTTCCCCGGGTTTGGCGCCGATGATTTTAATGTCCACTTTTAACGGATCGTGACCATAGCGGGGGGCCAGGAGGTCGATGAGCACCCGGGCGAGATCCATAATGGAAACGGCCCGCATCTTGGTCACCAACACCTCTCCCCCTTGGGCCATTATGGCTCCTTCCAAAACGAGCTGGGCGGCCCGTTGCAACGACATGATGAAGCGGGTCATACCCGGGTCGGTGACCGTCACCGGACCGCCGTTTTTGATTTGGTCAAGGAAAATGGGCAGCACGGAGCCCCGGGAGCCCAGGACGTTGCCGAAACGCACACTGGAGAAGCGCTGCTTATGGTTGCGGCTGACCACATTAGCCGCGGTCATCAGCCGCTCGCCCATCAGCTTGGAGGTGCCCATGACGTTGGTGGGGTTCACCGCCTTGTCGCTGCTGGTAAAGATGACTCGCTTGACGCCATTGTCAACGCTGGCCTGCACCACGTTTTGCACGCCCATGATATTGGTCTGCACCGCGTCGAAGGGATTATATTCCGACAGCACTACGTGTTTGAACGCGGCGCAATGAAAGATCATATCCACGCCCCGGGCCACCGCGGCAACTTTCTGGCCGTCCCGCACATCGCCCAGGAACGCGGTGAAGGCGCAATCCCGAAGGCGATCGCTCATTAAAAAAATCTCGGACTCATTGTTGTCCAGTCCCCGGATCTCCGCGGGCTGGCGCGGCAGAAGCTGGCGCACCAGTTCCTGGCCCACCGACCCGGCGGCCCCGGTAATCAGGATGACTTGGTCTCGAAAAATGTTATCCAAGAGTGGAGTTCCTTTGAACCTGACCCGGGGGCGGGAGCTGGCGGGATTCATTACCCAGCAGGGCGCCTTTCATCTGATCGAATTCCTCCGCGGCCTGGGAATAATCGTCATGACGCCCGATATCCAGCCAGTAGCCGTCAAAGGGGTAAAACTTCACCGGCTGAGAGGCGGCGAGGAGCATCCTCAGCAGATCCGGCAGGTCCAAATATTGACCGGCTGTTATCCATTTAAAGACTTGGGGCTCAAAAACATAGACGCCCATGCTCACCCGGTGGTGGGTGAGGGGTTTCTCGATGTAATCCTTGATGGAAAATTCCCCGTCCTCGACAATCACCCCGAGATCGATCTTCACCTCTTTCTGATAGCTGCCGATGGTGGCCACCCCGCCGTGGACCCGATGGAACTTTATCAGGCTGGTATAGTTCAGGTTGGTAACCACGTCGGCATTCATTACCAGAAAGGTTTCCCGTAAGTCTTCGATAAGAGAAAGAGGGCCTGCGGTTCCCAGGGGGGATGTTTCCAGGGAATAATCGATCTTCATGCCCCACCTGGAGCCGTCCTGGAAATAGGCTCTTATCAGGTCGGCCATGTAACCCACCGCCAGGGTGATCCTTTGGAACCCGTGGTTCTTGAGCTGGCGGACGACGATCTCCATAACCGGCATGCCGCCGATGGGCACCAGGGGCTTGGGAATCACTTCGGTAAGCGGGGCCAAACGGATTCCTTTACCACCTGCTAGAATGACCGCCCGCATGGTTTGCTTACCTCCTTTAAGACCTTACTTCAACGCCGCTTGGGGCAAGGCTTTTGGGGAAGATGGTGGCAGCGCCATTGACAGCAGAACCCTTCAGCTGGGAGTTATTTTTCGTAAAGAATATCTCCACCTCCAGCCCCAAGCCCTGGCAGGTCTGGATAGTTCTTTCCAGTGCCGCATCCGGGGCCGAAGCTATGGCAATGAACACCTTGTCAACCTGGTAAAGCTCGGTTATCAGGCCCAGTTGATGGTGGTCCCCCAGAATCCTGACACCCTGGATCGTCTTTCCCTGTTTTCGAGGGTCATCGTCAATAAAGCCCACCACCTTGTAAGACGGATTTCTTTCCTTGGCGAGAAAGCGGAAGCATAATTCCCCGCAATCTCCCCCTCCCCAGATCAGGGCCCGTATTTCTTCACCACTTGCGGATTCCCCTCTTCTCTCCAGGTACTTCCATAAGCCGCGGTAGCTCACCAACAGCGTGGTAAGCAGGCACCAGTCGATGAAGAACACGATCCGGGAATACGCCCGGCTAAAATTGAAGAGAAAAGAGATGGAGATTAGCAAGATGGTGGAAACGGCCACCCCTTTAATGACCTGTTTGATGTCGAATAGTGAGAGGTGCCGGATGATGGTATGGTAGAATCCAAAGTAATAAAAAACCGGGAGTCGAACCAGAACGGCCAGAGGAATGATATGATAGAGCTGCTGGTAGGAAGTCCGGCTCAATCCTTCGAATCTCACCATGTGGGCCAAAAAGAAAGAAAGGACGCAAAAGATGGCGTCACAGACAAGCAGGAGGAGCTGGCTTCGGTTATTCTCCAAATGGCGGGAACCCACCGCCTTGGTCAGAACCACCCATATGGCCTTAAAAATATACTGGAGATCAGTGAAAAATGATTTGTTCTCAATGTAATGCCAGTCCAGGGGAAGTTTTTGGGGGAGAATATGCTCGATATAGTACTGGGTAGCATCTACCCCGGGAGGATAGAGTTCCTCTTCGTTGCGCCCCAATATCTGGTTGGGACCTGCCAGTCCGGGTTTTACCGTAAAGATTTTCCTGGCCTCTGGGGGATAAGCCGCGGCCAGGTCGGGAGCTTCAGGCCGAGGCCCGATCAAGGTCATGTCTCCCTTGAGGA
Organism: Deltaproteobacteria bacterium; assembly: GCA_016874895.1. Taxonomy (GTDB): domain Bacteria; phylum Desulfobacterota; class Desulfobaccia; order Desulfobaccales; family Desulfobaccaceae; genus Desulfobacca. The sequence goes on along the minus strand of VGSX01000002.1, from coordinate 6,390 downwards.
TATTTATCACTTGGGGCAATTCGTTTAATTTTAGCCGGCGCAAAACCCGGCCCGCCGAAGTGACCCGAGGATCCCCCAAGGGGGAGACGCTGGGCCCCAACGACACCTGGGTCTCATGCATGGTGCGGAACTTGTACATCTGGAAGATCTTGCCGTTTAAGCCGACCCGGGAGCATTTATAGAAGACCGGACCTTTGGAGTCAAGCTTAGTCATAAGGGCCACGATGGGGTAGATCAAGGCCAAAAATGACAGCCCCACCAACGAACAGAGTATATCCAGCGTCCTGGTCAACATGAGTGCTTTAAGCTAAGATTTGCGTGAATCTTTGGTTTCCTGGCTGTAGTAGCCATCATAGTATTTATGGTAATAGCGGTAATAGTCATAGTAGCCGCCATATCCCAACCTCTCGCTCCTGACCATATTAAGGACCACTCCCAGGGTGTTGGTCCGAGCCTGATTCAAGAGCTGCATGCCCAGCTTCACGGCCTCCCGGGAAGTCTGGTGATGCTTGATCACCAGGAGGGTGCCATCCATCAGGTGAGCGACCACCCGGGCGTCCGCAAAGCCGACGATCGGCGGCGAGTCCACAATGACATAATGAAAGGTTCGGCTAAGCTCTTCCAGGAGTTCCTTAAAGTTCTCGGAACCCAAGAGATGGATGGGGTGCGGAGGCCGGGGGCCTGCCGGAATAACAAAAACGTTGGGTACAAAGGTTTCCATGATGATTTGAGAGAGAGTCGCGGCCCCGCTGAGATAGTTGCTCAGGCCGGGTTGCCCCGGCAACCGGAAAGCCTTGTGAACCGATGGCCGCCGCATGTCAATGTCCATGACCACCACCTTTTTGTCTTCATCGAATCGCAGCGCTGAAGCCAAGTTGACAGCCAAGGTGGTTTTCCCCTCGCTGGGATTGGGGCTGGTGATCAACAGCGAGCCGGGAGGCCGCCCGGACATGGAGAGCATGAGGGAAGTCCGGATATGGAACACCGCCTCTCCCAACATGGACATGGGCTGGGTGTAAGTGGTTAACGCGGTGGACTCTTGCCCTTCCGGCAGTTCCCGGTTTCCGTTGGTGTTAATTAAGGGTAGCATCCCCAAGGACGGCAGACGACAGACCCGTTCCACTTCCTCGATGGTTTTAATGGAATCGTCCAGATATTCAGCTAATAGAGCCGCGGCGACGCCTCCTATCAAGCCAATCAACACCCCCAGGGCCATGTTCAACATCTTCCTGGGCTTGAACGGCTTGATGGGAGGCTCCGCAGGTTGAATGATCGAAGCATTGCTGGCCACCATGGTGCTGGCCACGCTGGCTTCTTTCATCCGGGCCAGCAGGGCTTGATAAAGTTGGGTATTGGTTTCCAGGTCCCGTTTGAAGATATTATGCTGGACCAGATTGCCCTGGAGCTTTTCCACTTCTTTTTTCTGCTTTTCCAATTCCTCGCGCAGGAAACTCTCCGTCCGCACCGTGGTTTCGTGGTCCGCCCTCATGCTGGCCAGGGTGCGTTGCACCTCACCGTTCAAGCGGGACCGCAATTCACCGAGTTTGGCCTGTTCAGCTTGCATGGGCGGGTAATTTTTGCCGAAAAGCTTGCCCATGCTGGAAATCTTGGCTTCTTGCTCGATAACCTCCCCGCGCAATTTTTGAATTAAAGGGTTGTTGGTGACAATGGGGGCATCGGCTCCTTTTTCTTTAACCTGCCGGTATTGGGATTCCTTGGAAGCCTTCTCCGCTTGCGCCGCGGTGAGAACTTTGTTAAGTTCCACGAATTTTTTGATCACCACGTTATCTTCGCCCTCCAGCGACAAGAAATCCTTTTCCTTGCTATAGGTGTAGACCCTCTTTTCCGAGGCCACCACCTTGTTGGCCAGTTGCCCCAGTTCGCTCTCCAGCCACTCCCGGATCAGGGCGTATGACTGCCGGCGGGTTTCCATGGAGAATTCCAGGTATTCCCGGTATGAGGTATTAGGAACCTTGTAGGCCAGCTCCTTGTCCGGGGATTGGAAAGAGACCTCCACCAAGTATGATTTTTTCAAGGGCTTGACTTCCAGTTTCTGCAAAAATTGCTCGGTGTAAGCTTTTCTGATTTCATAGGAAGACTTATCAGGAAAGGCCTGTTCCAGTTTTTTATAGCTCTCATGGTCCTTGAGATTTAAGGCCTTTATGATCTTTTCGGCCATGGTCTGGCTGTTAAACACCAGGTATTGGGTTTCATAAAATCTGGCCAGGCTGTCAAAGCCGATGGCCATCATGGCCATGGGATCCTTCTCGCCCATGACCGATGACGGGCTGTCCCGAACAATCTGGATTACCACCCCTGATCGATAGATGGGGGTGGCCATAAAAGTGATAACTCCCATCGTTATGACCGCGGCCAAAAAGACGCTCAGGACCCACCACTTTCTCTTTTTCAGAACATTCCAGTAATCCCGCATATGACTATATTGGATCGGTTGGGCCTCATAACCGGCATTAGTCATGTTAGATTTTTGAGGCACCTGACCTGGGGAAACGACGATTCCAGTTTCTTGAAATTTTTCCATTTTTAGGCTCACCACGATTCGTAGTTAGGGTACCACGGGGATCGGCATCGACGGAGATATTGGCAGCAATTGTTTAAAATTGAATAAAAATCTCTTAATGCCGCTCTCATGGACGTATACGATGTCATTGGGTTTAACGACGGTATCTGTCTCACCCCCCTTAATTACCCCTTCCAGGTGAATGGGGATGTTAACTTGGCCTGTATCGCTAAAGCGAATGAGGGATATTTGATTGGAGGCCAGCACCGGATTGGTCCCCCCTGCTAAAGCCAGGGCTTGGGTCACCGTGAGATTCTCCTTCACCTGGACGGACCCTGCTTTGTTGACTGCGCCCATGACATAAGCGCTTTGGGCGTGGGGGACATGGATAAGGTCACCGTTTTTGATGGGCAGGTTCATATCATAGCTGCCTTGCAACAACACGCGGCGCAGGTCAACGATTATGGTCTCGGTGCCCGGGGAAAAGGACTCCACCTTAGACCCTTTCAAGGACTTGGTGCGATCGGCGGCGCTTTGGGCCCGGATAACATGGACCACATCACCGGCCTTGTCGTTCAGGCCCCCGGCTTTACCAAGCATTTCCAGGAGGGTGCGGGGGCCTACCACCTCGTAGGACCCTGGCTGTGCCACCGCGCCGGTCACCATTACCCGCTGATGCCGGTATTCCTTGACCTGCACCATTATCTGCGGATTCTTGATGAAATCGCCGTCCCGGTAAAGCTGGGTTAATTTTTCTTCCACCTTGCGGGGGGATAGGGAATTCACCTGGACCGGCCCCACCAGGGGCATGGTGATCTCGCCTTTTCCGTTAATCTGCACATCACGGTTAAGGTCGTCGAGGCCAAAGAAGGAAATGCCCAGAACGTCTTCCGGCCCCACCTGATAGTCCTGGTAACTGGCCAGAACTGATTTGTTTCCCTGGACCAGGAGCTTTTCCTGGAGTTCGCTTTTCTTGGGCACCGCCTGGAGCTGTGCCGCGATTTTTTCAGGACTCGGTTGCGGAGCCGGCCCGGCACAAGCACAGGCCAAGAGCAGGCTCAAAATTAAAGCCTTTATTTTCAACTGCATAAATGATCCTTAGTTAAAAACTGGATTCTCAATCCCGGGAGAAAAGTGGTCTTAATTATCTTTAGGAAATTATTAGGACAAAAATCAAACCAACCTGGACCGAAAATCTTTCAGAAACGCCCAACGAAACCTACAATCATATATAATTTAATTATTAAACTCATGCAATCCCTTTTTTTAATATTCCTCATATGCAAAATTTGTTCCACAAGATTAATTAACCCATTTTATTCGAAAATGAGATGCCCCCAAAAGTGTGACACACGCGGTTTCCGCCCCGAAACCTGCTTGGTCCTCGATAAAAGTCCACAGCCCACACCTGGTCAGAGTAATGGACATCGTGGGAGGGGAAAAGTACCGATAAGTGAACAGTTTGTTCAGAATATATCATGTTCTCTAATTGAATTTCTCTGGCTTTTGGAGGTCAATCATCGATGGATTCAGGTTCTCTAAGAGCATTGATGACCATTTTTTTCAACTTCTAGCCTTATACCACCAAGGGATTTCACATTCGCACCAGATTATAAGTTGCCACGGTGAAGGTGAAGACCAGGCAACCCGCTCCCGGCCGCGGTGGCGGATTTTGCGGAGATTTCCAATGGTCTTCAGCCACCCGACGATTTCTTCCACCCGTTTTCGCAGCCGTTGGCTGAGGGAGTAAGGGGCGTGCAGGGTGTGCGACCATCCAAAGCTGAGCAACTGCGTTTCCGGGACACAGGGGGCACGGGCCGGCGGCTCCGGAGCTTTTGCACAAAGTCTTGGGTGTCGTAGTTTTTGTTGCCGCCGACGCTTATCGGTGCTTGCCGGGGATAGCTTGCACCATTTCCCAGGCGGCTTCTCGTTCCATAGTGCCGGTGGCCGAAGTGAGGCGGGTGTCCCGGATCAGGCTGTGTTTATTTTCCATAAGCACATGGCCCATGAAGCAGAGCTTGGTCTCGGGGCCGGAACCCTTGTGCCACAGCTTGGCTTCGTGGTCGGTGCTGGAGGCGTGCGTCTCATTCCGACGCCGTTCGCCATGGGAATCTACGGCCTGGTTGCGGCCTCCACCTCCGGGGGAAAAACTGCACGTCAAAAGCCTTGCGGATCAGGGCCATACCGAAGAGCACCGACGCGTGGGGTACGGGCAGTATCACACTAGATTGCCCCGCTTCTTGGCCGCATTGTTGGGCGGTTCTTCCTCGTTCTACAGGCGCCAGAATTTGTCCTGGACCTTCCTGACCTCCTCGTTGGCGTTCATGGAAACCTAATGTAGTCCTAAAGGTATCCGAAGTGCTTTTCGTTCTCCCTGGCGTAAGCTTGGGCAGCTCCTCGAGCTCGGCCGAATCCTGGGCTTCCGTGCCCGATGGTGCTCGATTTCGCTGATCCGGCTCTTGATGCCTTGGCGGAGATTTTCGATAAAGACCATTAAAACTTCATGATATGCCGCACGCGGGTCTTGATTACCTTGGGGCCGCGTTCCCGCCGGGCTTCCCTCTGGGCCGGGACCGCTTTCTCTGGCAGACCCTTTTTCGATTCATCGGCCAGGTGTTCCAGGTCCTCAGGCTTCATCGTCCGGGTGGCCTAGGGTACCCCGAGCCAGGAGTGCGTTCTTGATGTGCCGTCACGTGGTTTCCTACATGGCTTAAAAAAGATACGAAGGTTCTTGAGGAACTTCCGGAACACATCCTCCACCACCTTGGCCGCGGACTCGTTGCGGTGGCTCTAGTCCGGCTGCCTCATAGTGTCCCCCTGATACGCCAGCACCGGCCTTGCCCCGCCACTTGGGGGAACCGAGCAGAGGGAAAACCTGGTATCCATGAGGACGCGAACATCCGAATTGGACAGGCGCAGGGTGTAAAGGAACACCAACCTACCGGTGGAGGATACCTGCACCAACACACAAGCGGGATATTGTCAGGAATCGAAAAACGTGAAGGATTCCAACCCCAGCGCTGGCACCAGAATGTCCGGGCACAGGTGGATGCCCGGCTTGTATACTCTGGCGTCATGGCCTTCACCGGTAAATCTGGGCAATTTGCCCTCCACATACAACCGGGCTTAGGAGTCCTCGTCGTTGGCGTACATCTTCATGGCTATCTGCGGGATTCCGGCTTCAGGTGGGTATTTTCGCGCAAGGCACATGCCATTCCTCCTTTTGCACCAAAGAGTAGTTGGGGTCGAAATCTTCTTCCTCGATGAACGCCAGGAGGTCCAATACTCCCTGTTTGCGGGGTTCCCGCGTTAGCCTTGTCCGCAATGGGCGCCTGCTCGTTGAGCCAGATGAACGAATACGCCGAAGACCCTTGAAGCTTCCCCAAGCTGCTCGGGTCGTTAATGCCGAACAGGTCTACCTCGATCCGAGGGTTGGTGTAAATCACTCGCTCCTTGTATTCATTCTTAAAACGGTTCTTGCTCTGGTTGCTGTCCGGAAAAGGTCAGGAAGAGCTCTTGAAAGGAGGGCACGAGGGAGAGCTTGATGTTTTCCAGGGTGTCCCGGACAATGGCGCACCTGATGGGCACCCCGCACCGCGCAGCGTGGTAAATCATCACCATGATAACGCCATTACAATAACCTAGCGAAATTTTCGCTATTTTTGACTCAGGTGAGAGAGGGCCTTCTGTCCAAGCCCCTGAAATTATTAGGCATGTAGATGCCGATTTTGACAGGAAAAAGTCCCGTTGGGACTACCAGAAAAAGCCTTCATTCATTGCCCTTCCTGATATCAAGAAGGGCTTTTTTGTTCGCAAAAGGCGGTATTTTTGAAGGCTTCTTATATTGGAAGTTAAAGCAACAGTCGAAT
>VGSX01000001.1 GCA_016874895.1 Deltaproteobacteria bacterium | reverse complement strand
TGTTGACCAGATAGTTGTCGTTAAAAACGGCAAAACCTCCCCTCGGCACGGCCAGGTCCCCCAGGCTTACCCCCAGATTCCGGGCCTCGTCGGCGCTGGCGGCCCCGATATCCACCAGGAGGTCTTCCATCTTGGTTTCTTTGGACTTTTCCTTCTGGAAATGCACCGGCAGCGCGGCCACCACACCTTCCACGCGGCCCCGGGCCGTTTGAATCAGCAGGCGCTGGCCCGGCAACAGGCCCGGCTCCCAGCCCCCCAGGGCCTGGAGGCGCAGATACCCCTGGGAAGTCACGTTCTGCACCATAAAGCCGATTTCATCCAGATGCGCGGCCAGCATCAGACGCGGCCGGGCATGTTGTCCGGTCTTCTCTGCCAGCACCGACCCCAAACCGTCCCGGCGGAGCTGGCAAAAAGGCCTCAGGTGATCCTCCACTAATCGGGCCACCGGCGCCTCACCCCCCGGCGGGCCGAAACACTCGGATAACGTTTGCAGCAATTCCAAAGAGGTCGTCATGGGGATATACCATCCTTAAGTTGTCGTCAGAGGAGGAATGAAGTTTTTTTTAATCTGGCGGTTGCCCGGCAGCTGCCCTGGTACGATTATTGAAAATTATTCTTGCTTAATGCCAGGCTATAACACATACTACAGCAGTGGGTTTGCAGGCAATTCAATTATCTTACTAAAAGTAGAGAGGTTAAGTAAGCAATGGTCCGTCCTGTTGTCCTGGCCCTGGTCAGTGTTAATATTATGTTCAACGTTACGGGACAGTTGCTGTTGAAGCACGGCATGAATAGAATAGGCAACTTCCAGATTTCCCTCCAGGACCTGGGACCGGTTTTTCTCCGCGCCTTCTTAAGTCCCTATATCCTCCTGGGTCTATCCTGTTACGTCACCGGCTTCCTCATCTGGCTCATCGTCCTGGCCAAGGCCGAAGTGAGCTACGCCTATCCCCTTATAAGTGTGGGGTATGTCTTAACCGCGATTATGGGCTGGTGGCTGTTGGGCGAAAATGTCACCTGGATCCGCCTCACCGGTATTTTCATCACCTGCCTGGGCGTGGTTATCATTTCCCAGAGTTAATACTGTTTCCGGTTTCTGGTTTCCATTTTCTGGTTAAAATACTCTTTATTTTTAATTCGGGGTACCAGATAATTGCATTCCAAACTGAACCTGGCATAACTCCTGGCCATTCGAAAAGTCCTCGATCCCCTCTCCCCGCTTGTGGGGAAGGGTTAGGGTTGAGGGGTGATATTTTTATTAATTCAAGCTGAACGTCGGCACAATCCGATTACCTGCGGCGTCCCCAGAGGGTGGCGCCGAAGAAGAGCAGGCTCAGCAGGATAACAATGGTGGCGCCCGACGGTAAATCGATGATATACGAGAGTTCCAGGCCCGCCAAAGTGGCGCCCACGGCCACCCCGGTGGAGACCAGGATCATGCTGCGGATGTGGTGGGTGAGATTGCGGGCCACGGCCGCGGGGATGACCAGCAGGGCCGAAACCAGGACGATGCCCACCAGGTAAATGGAGACAATGATCACCAGGGCCAACACCGCCAGCAGCAGATAACGCAAGGCCTTTACCGGTGTGCCGCACACCCAGGCCATCTCTTCATCGAAACTGATGAAAACCAGTTCCTTGAAAAAAAACAGAATGAAAGCCAGGACGATGACGGCCACCGCGCCCACCTGGAGTAACTGGGTGGGTCCGATGGCCAGGATATTGCCGAACAGGACTCCGAAGATATCCACATTATAAGTTCGGGAGAAGTGCAGAAACAGCACCCCCAGGGCCATGGCGGCGGCAAAGAAGATGCCGATGGCGGTGTCTTCCTCAATTCGTCCCCGGCTCTGCACGCCCTCAATGAGAAAGGCCACCAGGATAGAGAAAAACAGGCCGGTCCAGAAGGGATCGACCTGGAGTAAAAACCCCAGAGCCACCCCGCCGAAGGCCGAGTGGGCCACGCCGGCCCCTACAAAGGCCATGCGCCGCAGCACGATAAACACCGACAGCAGGCCGCAGACGAAGCTCACGAGCAGTCCGCCCACCAGGGCATTTTGCATGAAACCGGGGCTCAGCCACTCACTCATCATGAATTCTGACCACCCGGTGGGGAATTTGGCCGTGAAAGAGGTATTCCACGCTGCAGCCGAAGGTCTTTTCCAGCCCCAAACGGCCGATGGGAGGTGCCTGGTGCAGATAAATGCGGCGGTTCAGGCAGACGATATCGCCCACATGTTCGGATATAGCCCCGATATCATGGGAAACCATGATCACGGTCAATTCCATCTGCTCCTGCAACCCCCGGATTAAATCATAGAGTTCATCCTGGGCGCAGGCGTCCAGGGAAATGGTGGGCTCGTCCAGGATGAGGAGCTTGGGCTCCACGCTCAGGGCCCGGGCTATAAACACCCGTTGCTGCTCCCCCCCGGAGAGGTCGCCGATGGCCCGGTGGGCCCGGGAGGCCATGCCCACCTGCTTTAAAAGATTCAGGGCGATTTCCTTGTCCCGGCGGGAGGGACGCCGGCCCAATCCCAGCAAGCCATAGCGCCCCATGAGGACTACATCCAGCACGGTCACCGGGAAGTGGGGATTGTTCAGGGGCCGTTGCGGCAGGTAGCCGATGAGGTGTTTGTTCCGGCGCAGCCGTAAGGGCGGCTCCCCGAAGACATACACCTCCCCCTTATCCGGTCTGATCAATCCCAGGATGACCTTGAGCAAGGTGCTCTTGCCGGCCCCGTTAGGGCCCAGGACGCCCACAAAACTCCCGGCCTGGATGTTCAGGGTAATATCCTCCAGGGTGGGCTGGCGGTTATGAAAAACGCTGAGATCGATAATTCTGACCGCGAGGTTGGACATGGGGGCTTACTTCATGGCCTTGGCCATAGTTTCGAGATTATACTGCATCATCTTGAGGTAATCATCGCCATAGGGAGGATGGCCGCCCACCGGGTCCAGGAACAGGACGCTGGCCCCGGCATCTCTGGCCAGCACCTCGGCTATGCGGGAACTGAACTGGGGTTCAGCAAAAATAACCTTGATGCCATAGGATGCTAGGGCCTTTTTGATATTCTGCAGCGACCGGGGAGTGGGCTCCCGGCCCGGGGCCACCTCAATGACTCCCACCTCTTTCAGAGCGTAGCGGCGGGCAAAGTAGGTGAAGGAGGGGTGGAAGCTGACAAATTCCCGCACCCGGAAACCCGCCGTTTCTGAGGCGATCTGATTATGCAGGCTGGAAAGCTCCCCTACATAGCGCTCCAGGTTCTGCTCGTATACGGATCGGTTCGCCGGATCCGCCTCCATTAAGGCCTGGGCCAGGCGGCGGCAGATGTCCTGTGCCAGGATCGGGTCCAGCCAGATGTGGGGATTGCCGGCCCCGTGGTCGTGTGAGTGGCCGTGGGACGAACCTTTCGGGGCCTTAACTGCTGATTTGGCCGGTGGGTGCTTATGCTCGTGAGCCTCCTGGTGTTTGACATGCCCCGGAACGTCTTGTATTAAGTCTATGCCGTGGGTGGCCTCCACCAGGACCGGCTTGGGGTCCCGGAGGGTCCTGAGAAATCTGTCCATCCAGGGTTCCAGACCGGACCCGATGAACACCAGGACTTTGGCCTGGGCCAGAGCGGTGAGAGTTTTTGGGGAAGGTTCAAAAGTGTGCGGACTGGCCCCGGGGGGGATGAGAACCTGGACCTCTACTCTGTCGCCTCCGAGCTGGCGGCAAAAGTCCCCTAAGGGCACTATGCTGGCAGCCACTTTTAACTTAGGTGGCTGGGCCAGGGCCAACCCCGCCAGCAGAATGACCGTCATAAGAAAGATCAGGGGAATTGCCCGGCTGACTTTTTGATGCATCTCATGCCCTCCTCTGCGTTCTCGGCGACTCAGCGGTGCAACGCGATTATACCGGGAATATTTTTTTCCGGGGCCTCCCTTGCCGACCCCGGCGTCCCTTTTTTTTGGGCGGAGTGTCCGGCAGGCTGGGGACGATGCCGGCTCGTAGGGTTATTTCCTCCACCAGTTCCGGGGAGGCTCCCGCCAGGATCTGTTGCAGGAGCCAGGCCTCGGGTAAGCACGTCCGGCGCTTCAGGCGGGCCGGAAGTCGCTGCCCGGCGCTGAGCAGCCGGAGCAGGTGGGCTGCCGTCAGCCATAGTAAAATGACCTCTTCCCGGCGGCCCTTGGCAAAATCCAGGATCGCCAGGGAATCGTGGACAAAAGGCTCCACGGCTTCCGGTTTGATCTCCTGGAACGCCACACCCTGGGCTGTTTCGAGGAAAGGGATAAGGAATCCGGCCCAGAAAAAAGCTTCCGAAAAAGGGAGATTGGTGCGGCTCAACAGATCGACTATCTTGTAGATCTCCCTCAGGCGGTTCTTTACGGCCTCTACGGCGGTGGCATCCTGTAAGAATTCCTCAAAATGGGGCAGGATGGCCGGCAACAGGCCGCTGTCCACCATAAGCAACATGAAGTCGCCACAAAAGCCGCTTTTAAAGTCTTTTAAGAGCTCGTCCCGCACCCTGGCCGGGGAGCAGAGCCGGATCAGCTGCCGGTGGGATTTAACCCCCTGCCAGGACGCGGCGTCGATGCGGAAATCGGTGCGGGCCGCATGCCGCAAGACCCGGAGCATCCGGACCGGGTCCCGGCGAAACCGTACTTCCGGGGGACCGATAACCCGAATAACCCGATTTTCCAGATCCGCCAACCCCCCCACATAATCAATCAGGGAGAAATCGGCGATGTCATAGAACAGGCCATTTATGGTCAGGTCACGACGCCAGGCATCCTCCGCCGGGCTCCCGAAGGTATTGTTGGGGGCCAACACCTCGCCGTCACTGTCAAATTCCGAACGGCTGCGAAACGTGGACACCTCCACGATCTTGCCGCCCTTGAAAAATACCTGCACCAGGCGGAACCGTTTGCCGATGATGCGGCTGTTGCGAAAGAGCCGGCGGATGTCCTGGGGCTGAGCATCGGTGGCGATATCAAAGTCTTTGGGTTTTTTCCCCAGCCACAGGTCCCGGACGCTGCCGCCCACCAGATAAGCCTTGTAGCCCCGGTGGTGCAGACGGTAGAGGACTTTCAGCACTTCCACATCAATATTGGCTCGGGATATGGGATGATCCGGCCGGGGGATGAGGCGAGGTTCGGCTGACAGCATCGTTTCCCAGGCTGCATCAGGCGTTTGTTCGGCAGGAGTGTCATTATTGAGCATAATAAATGGATCGGGCCTCCCGGCGGAGGCAAAAACTCTCTTTATTACCGCACAGACGCAGAGTATTTCCTCGGCGTGCTCTGCGTCCCGGCGGTAACTAGGCGCCTTGGGCGTGGCGCCGGTTAGTAATATTTAAGGGCCAAGAGCTCAGCCCCTGCATATATCTTGACTATGATCCCAAAAGTGGTTTTGCTGCGACATTAATATTATAATATATATCATATCTAGGCTAATGTTAATCTGAACCTGAAAAATCTTCCCATAAAGGCCTGGAAGGGAGTCGTTATGTCTCTCATTATCGAAGCAGTCTCAGTAGGTCCTTTGGAAGTGATCTGCTATGTCCTGGGGTGCCCGGCCACCCGTAGAGGTCTGCTCATTGATCCCGCCGCCCCCTCCGAAGAGGTGGCGCACCACATCGCCCGCCATGCACTCACCATCCAGTGGATCGTCAATACCCATGGGCACGCCGACCATACCGCCGGGAATGATTTTTGGGCCGCAAAAACCGGGGCCGCCACGGTTATCCACGCCCTGGACTGGCAGTTTTTTTCGACCCCGGCCATGCAACAAGCCGCCGTGGACGAGGGTTTTCCCCCCTTGCGGCGTATAGACCGTCAGATTCAGGACAGAGACCGGCTGGTGATGGGACAGATTGAATTCACCGTCCTGCACACTCCGGGCCATACCCCCGGCTCCATCTGCCTGTATACCCCGGGGCATCTGTTCACCGGGGACACCCTCTTTGTGGACAGCGCCGGACGCACCGATCTGCCCGGCAGTTCCCTGGATCAACTAGTTGAGTCTATTCAGAATAAGATACTTCCTTTACCGGAGGAGACCATTATCTGGCCCGGTCATGATTATGGCGACACGCCCACTTCCACCCTGGCAGTACAGAAAGTTAATAATCCCTACATAACCGATTTTTTGGATTAATCCGCCCCTCCGGGGGGGGTGCTCTGGTCATTTTCTCAGAAAGATCGTTCCTGTTTCTGCTTTTGTGGGAATTATTCTCAAAATGATCAGAATTTTGTTCGAAACCAAGCCGATAAAGTCCCCGGACATTATTTTTTCTTATTATATTGAAGAGATAGGCCTTGTCGAAGCGAGACCCAGACTGATATTATAAAATATCTAATAATTACCTTCAGATATACAAGAAATAGAATTGGCCGGCCATTTGCAATCTGTCTAACCAAAAGGTAAGCGGTCAGCTTTCATCCGTCAGCTAACTTATGAATTTAAATAATGAGAATATGGTGGCTGATTCCCGGCTTTCTCCAAAAATTGACTTAACTCATTGTTTTTGCTGAAAGCTGAATGCTGGTAGCTGAACGCCTGCAATAAAAAACGTCAGACAAAGGAGAGATTCTCATGGCACACATAAAATCCTGGTTGATCCTTGTCCTGTTGGCCTCCCTGCTAGCCGGCTGCACCACCATGAGCCCCTACACCTACACCGGCGCCGGAGTGGGCGGAGCTCTGGGTGCCGGTGCCGGTGCCTTGATCGATGACAAGAACCGCTGGCGCGGGGCTATGGTGGGCGGCCTGATGGGCGGTGCCCTGGGTGGCGCGGCCACAGAACTGGGCCGCCGGGCCGCAGACGAGGACAACCGGCAGCGCTATGGTTCCTATCCCGCCAACCCTTCGCAACCCGCTCCTCAGGGGGCCTATTATCAGTAGAAGTTATTTGAAACGATCATGGCCGACTGGAGCCAGCCCCGATGATTTAAATCCCCCTTACCCCGCTTTAGAAAAGGGGGGAAACAAGATGAACTCTTTAACGTCCCCCTTCAATCAAGGGGGATTTTCATGTCCGGTAAGTCACCCGAGAACCATGAAAATAACTAAATATTTGCCCTCACCCCAACCCTTTCCCCCCGCCAGCGGGGGGAGAGGGGGTTAAAGGAATATTGGCCAAAGATGCTGCTTTCGTGAGCAACTGACCACTGCCCCCTGGCCACGGGTTCAAAAACCGGGGGAGTTAATCCCCGTTCCCAGGTCCGGGGCAGACCCCGCAGCGGCTGCAGACATCCGGTTGGCAGGGCGGGGTTTCCCTCTCTGCCAAGGCGTTTTGGTATTCTTCCCAAAGATAGCTTTTATCGATACCGTGGTCGATGAAATCCCAGGGCAAGAGTTCGTCCCGGGAGCGTTCCCGCAAGACGAAAAAATCCGGATTAACGGGACTCTGACGGCAGGCCCGGCTCCAGTCGCCGGAGGCCTGATGCGTATCTAACAGCAGTGATCCCACCCGCCGATCTCCCCTTGCCAGCAGTGCCTGAAAATAAGCCCACTTGGGCAGGTCCGCATGAACCCGTATCTGCCTCTGCCCCTGTAATTCCCGCTTAACCATCCTGAGGCGTTCTTTCAGGGCTGACACGCCGGCAAAAGGGGTCCACTGGAAGGGGGTAAAGGGCTTGGGCACGAAGGAGTTCAGGCTGAGGGTGATGCTGGGGCGGGAACGGCCGGCACTGGCCTTGACGACGGCATGTTGCAGGCGCTTAGTCAATCTGGCAATATCCTCCACGTCCTGATGGGTTTCCGTGGGGAGGCCCACCATAAAGTAGAGGCGCAGGTGAGACAATCCCGCGGCATGGAGGTTTACCACGGCTTCCTGCAAGTCCGTTTCCGTCAGACCCTTGTTGATGACCCGGCGCAGCCGTTCACTGCCGGCCTCCGGGGCCAGGGCCACGCTCTTGACGCCGCCTTGGTGCAAGAGGGTCAAAAGTTCTGCATCGGCGCAATCAGCCCGGAGGGAACTCATGCCCACCTGCCCGCCGGAGGCGGTAACCGTGCGCAACAATTGCCGGATGTCTGGGTGATCAGCCGCAGCGGTCCCGATGAAACCGATTTTGGCCCCGGTTGCTAGACCTTCTTGAAGCTGAGCCTGCAAAGAGGCCACCGAACGGTGCCGGGGCGGTCGATAGATAAACCCGGCGGCGCAGAAGCGGCAACCCCGGCCGCAGCCCCGATTGACCTCCACCAGAAACATCCGGCTGAATTCACTTCCCGGGGCCAACAGCCGGCTGTGAACCGGATAAGAGTTCAGGTCGGTCAGATGCGGGACTCTGATCTTGGCCGGATAGCCGGGGGACACAGTAAACCGGCGCAGGGTCCCGTCCGCATGGTAATCCGGCTGATAGGCCGAGGGGATATAGACCCCGGGGACGTCAGCGGCCAGGGTCTTGAAGGCGGTCTGGCGGTCCGGATGGCCGGTGAGGATCTCGAAAAATAGAGCCGCCGCCGCCTCCCCCTCTCCCAGGAAGAAGGCATCCAGGAAGGGTGTCAGGGGTTCGGGATTGAGCATGGCCGCAGCCCCGCCGGCCACGATGGGAGGGAACTGGTCCCCCCGGTGGGCGGCCAGCAGCGGGATGCGGGCTAATTCCAGGATGTTCAGGACATTGAGATAATCGGGCTCGAAGGAGAGGGAAAAGGCCACCGCGGCGAAGTCGGTCAGCGGCCGCTGGGACTCCAGGGACAGCAGTGGGGTGCGGCTGCGTTGGTATTCCTGCAGTTCCGCTTCGGCGGGCAGGAAAACCCGCTCGCAGGCGAGATCGGGGTGGGCATTGAGGAGGTGGTAGACCGTCTGAAACCCCAGGTTGCTCATTCCCACGGCGTATTCCTGGGGGTAAACCAGGGCCACCGACCGGCGGTGACCCCATTCCCGGACAACAGCACCCTGCTCCGAGGCCAGGAGGCTTTGCAGGTGCTTGATAATCTTTCTGGCCATCAGCAGCAGGCCCGGTCCCGGTCCCGGGCCGAGCCCCCGGCCGGCAGCCGCTGCCAGTGCAGGTTAATCAGCCTGACGCAGGAAGGTGGGAATATCGAGTTCATCCTCCTCGTAATGGAGATCGGGGTGGACAATGTTTTTCTTGGTGTTCAGCAACTCGAGGCGCGATCTCTTTTTATTGTCCATGTGGCTCCGAAACACCGGCTGCACCTGTTCCGCGCCCTTGCGGATGATGGTGGGCACGTCTAGTTCTTCAGGGGCCGGGGCGCCTTTGGTTTTCGGGAGGCGGATGTCTTCCTGGTCCGGCTTCTTGCCGATGCCGGTGCCGATGACGGTGACCCGCACTTCGTCGCCCAGACTGTCATCCACCACCCAACCCCAGATGATGTTGGCGTCTTCATGGGCCTCTTCCTGGATAAGGGCGGCGGCGTCTTTCAATTCATCCAGGGAGACTTCCATGCCGCTGGTGATGTTGATCAGAATGCCCCGGGCGCCCCGGATGGACAGGTCTTCCAACAGCGGGCTGGAGATGGCCTTCTGGGCCGCCTCGATGGCCCGGTTATTGCCGCTGGAAATGCCGGTGCCCATGAGGGCCATGCCCATCTCACCCATAATGGTGCGCACGTCGGCAAAATCCACGTTAATGTGCCCGGTTACCATGATGAGATCGGAGATGCCCTTGACCGCGTAGACCAGCACATCATTGGCCATCCGGAACACATCCATGGCCGAGGTGTTTTTGGGGGCCACGCTTAACAGGCGGTCATTGGGGATGGTGATCAGGGTGTCCACCACTTTTTTGGTGGCCTCGATCCCGGCCTCGGCCTGCCGCATCCGTTTCTTGCCCTCAAAAAAGAAGGGCTTGGTGACCACGGCCACGGTCAAGGCTCCCAGATCTTTGCAGATCTCCGCTACTACGGGCACCCCGCCGGTGCCGGTGCCGCCCCCCATGCCGGCCGTAACGAAGACCATGTCCGCGCCCTTTAAGGCCTCCCGGAGCAGGTCGGCATCCTCCAGCGCGGCATTGCGGCCCACCTCCGGGTCGCCCCCGGCGCCCAAACCTTTAGTCAGGTTCAGTCCCAGGGTAATCTTGGCCAGCGCCTGACTCCGGGTTAAGGCCTGGGCGTCGGTATTTGCGGCTAAAAACTCCACTCCCGCCAATTGCGCCTTGATCATGTCGTTGATGGCGTTGCCGCCACCGCCACCGATGCCAACGACCTTGATCTTGGCCGAGGACTCAGGTTCCACCATTTCAATTTTCATTTCATCCCCCTCCCTGGATTTCTTGCACAGGCCCGTGTCCCTTTAAAATAAATTTCTCTTGTTACAGAAATATCTTTCAAAGTTGTTTAACTTTTTCTGCATTAAGTCTCGCCGTTGAGTCAACTCGGACATGGAAAAACTAATTGTTCCCGCCGCAACTTGCCAGCTGACCGCCTCCTAAATAACTTCTTTAAACCATTTTTTCATCCGCGCCAGGATCCGGTTGAAGATATTCTGATCCCGAATCCGGAAGGAATCTCTGGATTGCCCGCCCCGGGAGCGGACGCCGTAGAGAGCCAGGCCCACGGCGGTGGCAAAAGCCGGATTATTGATCACATCGGTGAGTCCTCCCACCCCGATGGGGAAGCCCCGGCGGGTGGGGACCCCTAAAATTTCTTCGCACAGATCCGGCAGACCGGTGAGCATGGAGCCCCCCCCAGTGACGATGATCCCTGAAATCATTGGCATTTCAAAGCCGGCGCGAATGACTTCCTTATGGATCAGGGTCAGGATCTCTTCCATCCGCAGGTGAATGATTTCCGCCAGGATGCCCCGGGACAGGGTCCGGGGTTTGCGGCCCCCCAGTCCCGGAATCTCGATGAGCTCATCTCTCTCCTCCAGGACATTGAGGGTGCAGCCGTACAGTTGTTTCAGTTTTTCCGCCTCGGGCAGGGCCGTCTGCAGTCCCACGGCAATGTCGTTGGTGAGATTGTTGCCCCCCAGAGCCAGGACCCAGCTATGTTTAATGGAATTATCACTGAAAATGGCCAGGTCGGTGGTGCCCCCGCCCAGATCAATGAGGGCGACCATTACCTCTTTTTCCTCTTCGGCCATGACGGCCTCCCCTGAGGCCAGGCTTTGCAGGACAATGTCGGCCACGTCCAGGCCGGCCTTGTTGCAGCACTTAATGATGTTGTTGACCGAGGCGACGGCGCCGGTGACGATGTGAACCGCGGCCTCGAGGCGGACGCCATGGATGCCGATGGGGTCTTTAATGCCGTCCTGGCCGTCCACCTTGAATTCCTGGGGCAGGATGTGGATAACTTCTCTATCCAAGGGGATGGCCACGGCTTTGGCTGCGTCGATGACCCGGTTAATGTCGGCCTGGGTGACTTCCCGGCTTTTAATGGCAATTATCCCCTGACTGTTGAATCCTTTAATGTGACCGCCGGCAATGCCGGTATAGACGGAGCGGATTTCACAGCCGGCCATGAGTTCGGCTTCTTCAATGGCCCGGCGGATAGATTTAACCGTGTTGTCGATATTGACGACGACGCCCTTGCGCAAGCCCTGGGAAGGATGAGTGCCGATGCCGATGATTTCCAGGAAATTATTGCGCAACTCACCGATGACGGCGCATATTTTGGTCGTCCCGATGTCCAAGCCAACTATGAGATCCTGCCCCACGATATTCCCCTTAACCTAACAATGATTACTAGTGTCTGCGGCTGACCAGAACTCGCTGCGGAAAGTTGAGGTCGATTTTTTCTATGCTGGACAAATCGCCACTCTGTTTCAGGTGCGGCATCACTTTCTGTAAATTTGCCAATTTCTGGCTATGGCCCTGGAAGCCGATGCTCACCCCCAGGTTTAGCTCAGTGGGGTAGATGGTGATGCCTCTCTCGGAATCAATATTGATTTCAGCAACCGTGGCTAAATTAAAATAATTCTGGCGATCCTGCAGCAGTTCCAGGAAATCGAAAACCCTGGCCAACAAAGGGGTCAGGTTGCCCTCCACCCGGCGGAAATGCTCCTCTTTAAGTCCGGTAATGACGGGATAGTCATGCGGATCATGCGGTTCCAGGGCTTTGAACAGGATGCCCCGGGCATCCATGAGATATACTTTGTCTAATTTAACCAGGGCCAAGGGTTTATGCTCCCGCACCTTGAGGTGTACCCGGTCGGGCCAGATGCGGGTTAGCTCGGCATGTTCGATCCAGGGCTGCTGAATCAGGGCTTTTTCCACCTTCAAAGGCTGGACGGCCAGGAGACTGACGCCGGGCTTGATCTGCATTTCCTGTAAGACTGCGGCGGGCTGAGAAAGCGCCTGCCCCTCAATTTTTATCCCCTCCGGGCTTTTGATGCAAAAATAAGGAATGGTAAGGAGATAATGATAGCCGAAGACCATAAGCAGACTGAAACCGGCCAACACCGAGGCGGCCGTAAAGGCAAAACAGGCCCCCAGAAAAAGGTTTTTAAGGCGCTGCCAGTTACGGGGTTTACGGGCGAAGCTGTTCCGCCTGAAATGCATCTTATCGATTTTTCTCTTGTTGGAGCGACGAGATCGGTTCGATTTCGTGGCAGTGCGGCTGGTGGCATAACTTCGGGCATACGTCATGGTCAGCAAGCCTCAGAGGATTGGACCGCATAAGTTTCAGGGACGATACCGGCGGGGAGGGGACGGGTGGCCAGACGCCGGAGAATTTCCTCGCCGGTCTGCCAGATATCCCCTGCACCCATAGTCACCAGAACATCGCCGGGGCGCAGATGGCACCAAAGTTTCGAGGCCAACTCTTTCCGGTCGGCAACATAATAAACATCGGGATGACCGGCATCTCTGACCCCGTGATACAGATCACGTCCGGACAGGCCGGGTATCACCCTCTCGCCGGCCCCGTAAATATCCGTGAGAAAGAGGAGGTCGGCTTCGGCAAAGATGGGGAAAAACTCGGGCAGCAAGGCCTGGGTCCGGGAGTAGCGGTGGGGCTGAAAGGCCACCACCAGCCGGCGGTCACTATAAGCCTGGGCCATGGCGGCCAGGGTCACCCTGATCTCGGTGGGATGATGCCCGTAATCGTCGATAACCGTAATCCCCTGGGCTTCCCCCTTGATCTCAAAACGCCGTTTGATCTTTCCGAGGCGGGCCAGCCCGGCCCTGATATCGGTGAAGTCCAGACCCAGGGCAAAACCCACGGCCGCGGCGGCCAGGGAATTGCAGACATAGTGACGCCCGGCCAGGGGAATCTGAATCCGCCCCATCTCTTTTTCCTGGTGCAGCAGGATATAAGAACTCCCGGCCCCGTTCACCTGGATATCTCGAGCCCGGTAGTCCCCGCCGTCGGTTAAGCCATAGGTAACTAAGCGGGTTCGCACTCCGGCCAATAACGGGCGGACATGCGGATCGTCATGGCAGGCCACCAGCAGGCCGTCCGGTTGGACCTGATGGATGAATTTGGCAAAAACCTCCTGAATATGCGACAGATCGCGGTAATGGTCCAAATGTTCCCGGTCCACGTTGGTGACCACCGCCACGTGAGGCTTTAACACCAGAAAGGAGCCGTCGCTTTCGTCGGCCTCCGCCACAAAATAATTACCCTGATCCAAGACCGCGTTGCTTCCCAAGGCATCCGCCACCGCGCCTACCATGACCGAGGGGGCCAGGCCTCCTTGGCGCAGGACCGAGGCGACCATAGTGGTAGTCGTGGTTTTGCCGTGCGCCCCGGCAATGGCGATTTGCCTTTTTTCGGCCATCAGCGCGGCCAGCATCTGGGCCCGGGACAGCACCGGCAGGCCTGTGGCCTGGGCTGCCCGTAATTCGGGATTGTCCAGGCCGATGGCCGAGGAGATCACCACCACCTCGGAACCCAGCACGTTATCCGGGGCGTGGCCGCGAAAAAAGCGCACCCCCAGGTGCTCCAATTTTTCTGTTAGGGCATTGGCCGCCAGATCGGAGCCGCTGACTTTATACCCCTGGCGCACCAGCAACTCCGCTAAACCACTCATGCCGATGCCGCCGATGCCGATGAAATGATAGTGCTTGGAAACCAGGTTCATAAGGAACACCTATGCTTAGGGTAATATACTTATTGCCAAAGCATTCTGGTTAGCGTTCAGCTTCCAGAAAGAACCAGCCCGCTTGCAGTGTGAACCCAGGCCTCCAGGTCTGGGCCAATCAGGTGCCCACCCGGAGGTCAGCGCTACCAGTAATCCTCTGAGCACTGAGCTGGCCAAAAGCTAACTTCTGCATAAATATTCTTTACATTTCGAGGCGATGAGCGCCGCAGCCTGGGGACGGCCCAAGGAACAGGAGCGCTCTTCCAGGTGTTGCAATTCCTCAGGACAGGATATCAGTTTTTCTATCATCTCAGCAATCTTCTGTCCAGTCAACTCTTCATTTAAGACCAGCAGGGCCGCCCCGGCGCTGCTTAAATACCTGGCATTTTTTTCCTGATGCTGGTTTACGGCATAAGGGTAAGGCACGAGGATGCCCACCCGACCCAGGGCCGTCAATTCCGCCAGGGTGGAGGCCCCGGCTCGGCAAAGAACCAGATGGGCCCGATGCATGAAATTCCTCACCTCGGGGCTGAAAGCCATCACCTCGGCGCTGACCCGGGCCTGCCGGTAAGCTTCCCGCACCACTGATTCGTCAGCGCTGCCGGTTAAATGAATGATATGTAGATTTTCTTTATGGGCCGCTAGCAGAGGCAAAGCTTCCAGCATCTGCATATTGAGATGGTGCGCTCCTTGGGAGCCTCCCATTACCAAAAGAGTAAAGGGTGAGGCCGCCCGGGCCTGGTTTAGCGGCTGGCAGAACTCCGGCCGGATGGGGTTGCCGGACCACACGGACCTGTGGGGGGCCGGATTGCCCGCGGATTCCGGAAAGGAGAGAAAGAGCTGATCCGCTACACGCCCCAACAGCCTGTTCGTGGTCCCCAGGATGGCGTTCTGCTCATGCAGCACCAGAGGAATCCCCAGACGGTGGGCCGCCAGACCCACCGGCCCGGCCACGTAGCCACCCATGCTGACCACCAGCCGGGGGCGCTCCCGGCGCAAGACCCCCCGAGCCTGCCAATAACTAAAGGGCAGCCGGCACAGGGACAGGAGGCGTTGCCCCACCCCGGTTCCCTTCAGAGGCCGGGTTTTGAGGACCTGCCAGGGAAAATCATACTGCCCCAAGATATCCAGGGTCACCTGTCGGGGAGTCGTGATGAAACTCACCCGTGCCTGATGGGTACGCCGGAATTCCTCGGCCAGGGCGATGCCGGGATACAAATGGCCGCCGGTGCCCCCCGCGGCAATTATTACTCTGGCATTATGGTTTGACTGCTCGGTTGCCATAGGTGTTTGTTCTAAGATTTCCTTCCCTGTTAGCAATGATATCTGAAAATTAGTTACCCTCCCGCCGCGTCACCGCCTTGGGCTGCTGATTTTGGGAGCTGATATTCAGGAGAATACCGACGGCGATCATATTGACAATCAGGGAAGAGCCCCCATAACTTAAAAATGGCAGAGATAACCCCTTGGTTGGCATCAGACCGCTCACCACCGCCATATTGATGGCGGCCTGCAGGCCGATGAGGGCGGTCAGCCCCATGGCCAGATAAGCGCCGAAAACATCCTGGGCCCTGAGGCTGGTGAGCAGACCCCGGATAACCAGAATCACAAACAGACTCATCACCGTTATGACCCCGAGGAACCCCAATTCTTCTGCCAGGATGGAGAAAATGAAGTCCGTGTGCGCGTCCGGCAGGTAGAATAATTTGGCCCGGCTTTTACCGATGCCCAGGCCCCAAAAACCGCCGGAGCCGATGGCATAGAGCGAGTGCACCAGCTGGTAGCCGCTATCCTGGGCATATTTCCAGGGGTCAATAAAGGTGATGACCCGCTCCAGGCGCATCTTGTTTTTTATAATGACATAAACCAACAGGGGTGAAACGGCTAACACCGCCAGGAAGATATGGGTCAGGCGCGTGCCCCCCACAAAGAGCATTAAAAAAGTTATCCCTCCCAAAGCAATGGCGGTGCCGAAATCCGGTTCTTTCTCAATCAACAGGATAAAGACCCCGGCCACCACAATGTGGGGCAGGAAGCCGATGGAAAAATAGCGGATCTTTTCCTGTTTCCGGGCCATGGAATACGCCAGAAAAATTATGATGGCCAGTTTGGCGAACTCCGAGGGTTGAATCATCATGGGCCCTAACTTCAACCACCGGGAAGCACTGCGGACTTTTACCCCTATGCCGGGTATCAAAACCAGGATGAGCGTAATCAAGCTGGCAAAGAGGATAATATAAACCAGGCGGTTGTATAACTGATAGGGTATCCGGGCCACCACCAGCATCAAACCGATGCCGAGGGCTGCATATATGACCTGCTTTTTTAAAAAAAAGGCCGGATCATGGTACCTGTCCGAGGCCAGCACCCCGCTGGCGCTGAAGACCACGACCAGGCCCAGGCCCACCAGTAACAGGGCCGCGATCATCAAGAGATGATCGTATTCAGGCGAGACTGAGGCGGGAGTTTTGTCTTCCATAAGCTAAACTCCTGACAGCTTGCTGAAACACGTTGCCTCTTTCAGCATAGTCCCGAAACATGTCAAAACTGGAGCAGGCCGGCGACAAGAGTACCACATCCCCCGGCGCCGCCGCAGCCGCAGCCAGCTCCACGGCCTGGTTTAGATCGGTGGCCGGGTGCATGGCCGTCAAGCCCTTAAAAGCCGCCGCCAGAGCCGGCCGGGCCTCCCCCAGGAGAATCAGGGTCTTCACTTTTCGACGAACTAGAGCCTTCAGGGGGCTATAGTCGCCACCCTTGTCTCTTCCCCCGGCGATCAGGACCACGGGACGGTTGAAGTGTTCCAGGGACCGGATCACGGCCCCTACATTGGTGGCCTTGGAGTCATCGAAGAAATCGACCCCGCGCCACTGGGCCACCCATTCCAGACGATGGGGCAGGCCCCGGAAGCTGGCCAGCACTTCCCGGCAGCCGGTCGGGGTGGCCCCCATCTCCAGGGCCAGCAACAGGGCGGCCATGATATTCTCCCGATTATGCGCCTCCGGCAACAGGATCTCGGCCAGGGGAAATTCCAGGGCCACGCCCCCGGCCAACCTGACTGTGATGGCCCCGTCCGTCCTCCAGGCGCCGGTGGTCAGGGTCCGGCGGCCAGAATAGAGATAAATCCTACTCCGCAGACCTGACGCCAGGGCAGCCACTTGGGGGTCGTCGGCATTCAAGACGGCCAAGTCTTCCGGTTGCTGCCGCTGGAACAACCTGGCCTTGGAACGGGCATAGGCGTGTCCGTCGGGATAGCGGTCCAGATGATCATCGCTGATATTCAAGAGAGCCGCGGCCTGGGGCCTAAACGAGGTCGCGGTATCCAGTTGAAAGCTGCTGATTTCCAGGACCCAGCAGTCGGCCTGGACCTGGGCCGGCAGCAGATCCACCAGGGGAGTGCCGATGTTGCCGCCCACCAGGGGCCGCTTCCCCGAGGCCCGGAGCATCTCCCCCACCAGGGTGGTGGTGGTGGTTTTGCCGTTGGTGCCGCTGACTGCGGCTACCGGCAGTCTCAGAAAGGCACTGGCTACCTCCAGCTCCCCGATGACCGGGATGCCTGCGGCCGCGGCTTCCTGGAGCCAGGCTGATTCCGGCGGCACTCCGGGGCTGGGGATGATCATATCATATTCCCGCCAGTGGCTCGGTTGGGGGCTTCCCAGATCAAACCGCACCGGGCAATCCCGCAGAGCCTCCAAGGCTGCGGTAAGACTTGGGGGTGTGGCACTATCCATGGCCGTCACGTCCGCCCCCTGGGAGGCCAGGAAACGGCACAAACCAATGCCCGTTTTACCCAAGCCCACCACCAGTATTTTTCTGCCGGGAAAGTCCACGCCAGAAACCCCTCCAGCGGATTAACGTAATTTTAGGGTGCTCAGGGCCAGCAGGCCCAGGATAACCGCGACGATCCAAAAACGGACAATAACCTTGGGCTCCGGCCAACCCTTTAATTCATAATGGTGATGAATTGGCGCCATCCGGAAGATGCGCCTCCCATTGGTAACTTTGAAAAAACTTACCTGCAGGATCACCGACAGGGCCTCAACCACGAAAATCCCGCCCACCAGGGCCAGGAGAATCTCTTGTTTGGTGGCAATGGCCACCGTGCCCAGAACGCCGCCTAGGGCAAGTGCCCCCACATCCCCCATGAAAACCTGGGCCGGATAGGCATTATACCACAGAAAGCCGATGCCGGCCCCCACCAGGGCCCCAAGGAAAACGGCCAGTTCTCCGGCCCCCCGGATGTAGGGTATCTGTAAATACTCCGCTATCTTGATATTCCCGGTGAGGTAAGCAAAAATCATAAAAAAGGCCGCGGCAATGGTAACCGGACCGATGGCCAGGCCGTCCAGGCCGTCGGTGAGGTTAACGGCGTTGGCCGCCCCGACAATAATAAACACTGCCACCGGGATAAAGCCCCACTTTAGATCAGGATTCAACCCCTTAAAAAAGGGCACCGCCAGGGTAGTTTCAAAGCTGGGCAAAGAATAGAGCCAAACCGCCACACCGGTGGCGACCACCACCTGCCCCAGGAGTTTGCCCCGACCACTCAATCCCCGATTCTGCTTTTTGCAGACCTTCAAATAATCATCCAGAAAGCCGATGCACCCAAATCCCAGGGTTACGAAGACCAGAAGCCAGATATACTGGTTGCTCAAATCTGCCCACAACAGTGTACTAAAAATCGTGGCCCCGATAATCAGAATCCCCCCCATGGTAGGGGTGCCGGCCTTGCAGTGATGGGAGGCCGGGCCATCCTCCCGGATATACTGGCCGATCTGATGTTTGGTGAGCTGCCGAATCACCCAGGGACCGATGACAAAACAGATGATCAGGGCCGTTAAAATGGCATAAATTGACCGAAAGGTGATGTAGCGGAAGACATTGAAGCCCCCGAAAATCGTTTTTAATGGATAGAACAGGTGATAAAGCACTGGGTCATTCCCGTGTGAGGTCCTCGCGGCCCGGCGCCGACGGGACCGGAAAATAGCTGCTCTACAAGCAGGACAGCAGTTTCTCCATCCGTGCCCCCCGAGACCCCTTAACCAGCAGGATGTCTCCGGGACGACAGAATTCCTTAACTATTTCCGCCCCCAAGGAATGGGACGCAACGGTGTGAATCCGAGACCGGGGCATGCCCCCGGCCAGGGCTCCAGCTTTAACGTAATCTCTAAATTTACCACAAATTATCAACAGATCAAGGTTGAGCCGGGCGGCCAGGCCACCCACCTCCCGATGAGCTGCTTCGGTGGTGTTTCCCAGCTCCAGCATATCCCCCAGGGCCGCCAAAGCCCTCCCCTGGTTTTTTAAGGTTGCCAGGGTCTGCAGGGCCATGGCCATGGAACCGGGGTTAGCGTTGTAGCAATCATTAAAAATAATGAGCCCGGAATCGTGGCGCTGCAGTTCCGAGCGCTTATCCAGGCTGCGGAATTGACCTAAAGAAATGGCACTTTCTTCCGGGGTCAATCCCAAAGCCAGTCCTACCGCAGTGGCTGCCAGGGCATTAGAGATCTGGTGCCGGCCGGGCAGGGGCATCTCCAGAGTCCAGGTGTGACCGTGAAAGGAAACCTGGGTCTGCTGGCCCCAAGGACCGCAGGGGCAGGTGTTAGTCGCAGTAACTGTCGCTCCGGGAGCAAAGCCGAAGCCCACAGACCGCCCCGGCCATTTCTGGAAAAAATTCCTCAGGCGCGGGTCGTCAGAGTTATAAATCACCAGGCCAGATCCCGCCATGCCTTCGACAATCTCGCACTTAGCCCGGGCCACCCCGCCAATGCTCCCCAAACCCTCCAGGTGGGCGGCATGCACGTTGGTCAGGACCGCGATATCAGGTCGGGCAATCTGAGATAGACGGCGGATCTCTCCGAAACGGTTCATTCCCATTTCCACCACCGCCACCTCGTGTTCCGGGCCCAGACGCAGCAGGGTGTGCGGCAGACCGATGAGATTATTCAAATTAAGCTCATTTTTCAAGAGCCTGAACCGGCTTTGCAGCACCTGGGCAATCATCTCCTTGGTGGTGGTCTTGCCGCAACTGCCGGTGATGGCCACCACCGTGCCAATAAAGCGGCGCCGCCAGATATGGGCCAGATCTCCCAGTGCCTGGAGGGTGTCAGGAACCAGGATAATGGTCAGGTCCCTGGGCCAGGGCTGGTCCTGATGCCTCCACCAGCTCGCCTGGGCCACCAGGGCCCCCACTCCCCGTCGGACAGCTCCCCCGATATAGTCATGCCCGTCGAAATTCTCTCCTTTAAGCGGAATGAAAATCTGGCCGGTCTGGACGGTGCGGGAATCGGTGCTGACGCCCACGAAGCTAGTCGAGGCCCCCCGCTGCCACAGGGTCCCGCCGGTGGCCTGGAGAATGTCCTGGATGGTGAAATGTGCGGTCATGTCAGTCTATCCGTCCCTGACTTTGTCAAAAACTCTCCTCCGGCTCGGAATCGGCCCTGGAGCTGGCCAGCAGCGCCTCCCGGGCCGCCTCCCGGTCATCGAAATGAATCCGCCGGGTCCCCAAGATCTGATAAGTCTCATGGCCTTTGCCGGCCAGCAGGATGACCTCGCCGGGTTTCCCCAGGGCCACGGCCGAACGAATGGCCTGCCGGCGATCTGGCACCACGGTGTATCCCTGCCGGGCCCCGGCGATTTCTCCTAGCTCAAGCCGGGGGAAACCCAGGTCCCGCAGGCCCTCCTCGATATCGGCGATAATGGCTAACGGGTCCTCGGTGCGGGGGTTGTCACTGGTAACAATGACCAGATCGCTGCCCCGGGCCGCGGCCTGCCCCATGAGGGGGCGTTTGCCGCGGTCCCGGTCTCCCCCGCAGCCGAAAACTGTTATGAGGCGCTCAAACTGCAGATCCCGCACCGCCTGTAAGACCTTATGCAGGGCATCCGGCGTATGGGCGTAGTCCACCAGCACCAGGGGCTGCCCCGGCACCGCCACGGGCTCCAGCCTGCCGTCCACCCCGGTAAGTACGGCCAGTCCCGCCACCACTTGATCCGGGGCGATCCCCAGGCCCAGGGCGGCACTGCTGGCAGCCAGGATATTATAAAGATTATGACGTCCCACCAGGGGCGCCACAACTTCCAGACGGCCGAAGGGAGTGGCCAGGACGGCCCGGACCTCCTGGGGCGTCAAGGTGTAGCTCTCCGGGCGGATCTCAACCCCGGCTTCAAACCCGTAAGTCAGCGTCGGGGTGGCAAGGCGCTGCAGTAATTTTTTCCCCCAGGGATCATCCCGGTTCACCACGGCCAGGCGGTCGGAGGCGCCGTTGGAGGCCAGATAATCGGTGAAAAGGCGGCTTTTAGCTTCAAAATAAGCCTCCATATGGCCGTGATAGTCCAGATGGTCCTGGGATAAATTCGTGAAAATGGCGCCGGCAAAGCGGCAGCCGTGTGCCCGCTGCAAGTCCAGGGCATGAGAGGAAACTTCCATGATGGCGCAATCCACCAAGGCTGCCCGCATGTCGGCCAATAAGCCCTGGAGATCCAGGGACTCCGGGGTGGTCACGGGTGAAGGCCGCACCTCACGGCCGAACCGGCAGTTGACCGTGCCGATGACTCCGACCCTGGCGCCGCTGGCCCCCCAGATGGATTCTAACAGATAGGAGGTGGTAGTCTTACCGTTGGTCCCGGTAATGCCGATGAGGGTTAGGTCTTGGGTGGGGTGATTATAAAAGACGGCGGCCAGGTGCGCCAGGGCCCTCCGGGAGTCGGCAGTACGGACAAAAACGACGCCGGGGACGGGTTCCACGGTTTCTTCCAGGACCACGGCGCGAGCCCCCCGGGCAATGGCCTGGGGGATGAAAAGGTGCCCATCGGTGCAGTTCCCCTTTATTGCCACAAACACATCTCCGGGCTCCACCCGACCGGAATGGTAAGCCAGCCCTGTTATGGGAATACCTTCATCTCCCCATATCTGTAGGCTCTCCAGCCCCTGCAGGAGTTGGGCCAGATTTATGGAATTGTGGTCGTTTTCCCCTGGCACGGATATACCCTCGGATGCTTTCTCAATTATGATGTATTGCGGAGATTGGAGAAAATGAGAGCTTGGTAAAGATATTTTAAGACTATCCAATCTCTCCTCCCATTGCAAGATTAATGCGCCCTGGGGCAGCCCTGGCGGCTTCCGGCCCAACCGGTCAGGAATGCGGCTTAAACTTCACGTAACACACGTTGTTCGGGGGCAGGGGCGCGCCTGGATCAGGGCGCTGTTCCACTGCCAGCCCCCGGCCTTCAATTTCGCAGCGTATCCCGGCCTGGTTGAGAATTGCCAGAACCTGGCGGATGGGCAGCCCCACCAGGTTGGGCATCTGCTTCAAAGGGCCTGGTTTTAACGGCAGGCCCAGGATATCCGACTCCACAGGGGCCGGGGGCTGCGCCAGCGCGGCTTCCGGCTTCGGAGTTTTGGAAGATTTGGCCGTCTGCGTTTCCGGGGGCTGCATTTTTTCCAGCTGGGGATAATATCCCAGAAATTTTAAGGATTGTCCGGCTATCCCCCGGAAGATGGGAGCCGCCACCACGCCGCCGTATATGGCCCCCTTGGGTTCGTCGATTACCACGACAATGGCCAGGACCGGCTTCTCCGCCGGGGCCACCCCGATGAACAGAGCATTATACTTGGATTTGGAAAAAGCCTTGCCCACCACTTTCTGGGCGGTGCCCGTCTTGCCGGCCACCGCGTAGCCCGGGGGGACCGCCTCAGTCCCGGTGCCTCCCTGTTCGGTTACCGATTTCATCATACCCAGCATAATTCTGGCCGTTTCCGGGGACAGCACCTGCCGCACCGGGGTAGGCTCATATTTTTCCACCACTTCCCCCTGGTGATTGACGATTTCTTTGACCAGGATGGGCTTCATGAGAATCCCGTCATTGGCGATGGCGGCCAGGGCCATGGCCAATTGCAGGGGCGTCGTGGTGATCCCCTGCCCGAAGGAAACGGTGACCCGGTCAATCAAGGCTCGAGTTGACGTGATATTGCGCACCAGCCCATAATTTTCCCCGGCATAGTTGATGCCGGTTCTTTGCCCGAAGCCGAAGCCTTTTAAATAGTGCTCGGTTTTCTGGGGGCCCAGTTTCAGGCCTATCTTGGCCGCCCCGATGTTGCTGGACTTTTTGATAATTTCGGCCACCGTGAGGGAGCCGTAGGGATGCACATCGTTAATGACCCCGCTGCCCCCGAGACTGAATCTGCCATTTTCGCAGTGATAGGGGTCCGTGGGTTTTACTGTCTTGGCGTCCAGGGCCGCGGCCACGGTGAAAATCTTAAAAGTCGAACCCGGCTCCAGGGCCACCGTGACATTGCGATTCTGGTAATAATCCTTGCAATACTTATGATAGTGATTGGGATCAAAGGGCGGCATCTGCGCCATGGCCAGGACCTCACCGGTCTGGGGGACCACAACCACCGCAAAGCCCCCGGCGGCATGCCATTTCTTAACTCCCTGCTCCAGTTCTTTCTCGGCAATGTACTGAATAGTCCGATCAATACTGAGAATTAAATTATCGCCCATGGTCTGGTCGATCAACTCCTTTTCGCTGGAGATGACGATCTGACCCCGGGCATCCAGAATGTTCAGGCTTTTTTGGGGCTTGCCATAGATATATTTGTCGTATTGCAGCTCCAGCCCCTCGGCCCCGTGGCCGTCGATATTGCAGAACCCCAGGATCGGACCGGCCAGAGTCCGGTGCGGATAGTAGCGCCGGGCCTCCGGCAGGAGATAAAAGGCATTCCCAGTTCGGGTCAGGGCATCGCTGTCCTCCGAGGCATTTTTGCCTCTGGCCTTGACCTGCTGTTCCAACTCTGCTTTAAATTTTTCCACTGCGGCGGCCTGTTGCGGGGTCAGATGCCGTTTCACCCAGACAAAGGGCCGATCTCTTTCTAATATTTCCTGGATGGTCGCAGCATTCATGCCAATCAAAGGGGCCAGCTTACGGCTCAATTGCCGCTTGTCGGCTATGCGCCGGGGGTGGGCCCCCAGGGATTTCACAAAAGTACTAATTGCCAATTCTGTCCGGTTGCGGTCCAGAATGGAGCCGCGGATGGGCAACACCGGGAAGTTCTTCTGGTGTTCCCGCAGGGCCATATCCTCGAGGGCAGGGCCCTTGATGAACTTAAGGTCGACAATCCGCCCCAGGATGGCCAGGAAGAACACGGCCAGACCCAGTCCCACGAGGATAATGCGGACCCGGACCCATTTGTTAAGCATAAAGTTCATTTCAAATTGATGACCTGTTGCGGTTCAGGAGGAGCCATATTATAGGTCTCCGTGGCCAAACGCTCCAAACGGGGCAACGATTTCAAGCTCGCCAACTCAACCTTCAGCTTGCGATTGATATTATGCAACTCTTTTTGATCAGCGTACTTCTGGGAAATCTGGTAGTTATAGGTGATAAATTGCAGGTGGGACCAGGCAATGAGGCAACCGATGGTAACCATTCCGGCTAACAGCACGATGAAAATGGTCATTTTGCCTTTTCCGAGCTGGGGAACGGCGTACACCGGCGTCACACGGCGATTGTCGCTGGCCAGAACTTTTTCCAAGGCGACGCTGCGGATTTGGTTTCGGGGCATAATCACTCATCCTTCCTGGGTGAAGAATTATTAGCGTGAAAAAAGTCTTTCAGGAGCCAAAACCTTATTTCATCCAGAGACCGACGCGCTAAAACCACCTCCTGAATAGTCCAGCCGCTAAGCCGCCAGCCTGGCGGCGACCCGCAGCTTGGCGCTGCGGGCGCTGGGATTGCGTTTTACTTCCTCCGGTTGCGGCACCAGCGGTTTTTTATGCACCCGCTTAAGCAAACCGTTCTGTTCCGCCCGGATAAAAGCCTGCTTGACGATGCGGTCTTCCAAAGAATGATAGGCGATGATCACCAGGCGTCCCTGGGGCTCCAGGGCCGCAATGGCCTGGGGGATGAAGGCGGCTAATTTTTCCAGTTCTTGATTGACCGCGAGGCGCAGGGCCTGGAAGACCCGGGTGGCGGGATGGATGCGCCGGGAAGGAACCGGGACCGCCTGCCGGATGAGCTCCACCAGCTGGGCCGTGGTCCGCAACGGGATCTGTTGGCGGACCTGCACCACCCGGCGGGCTATCCGGCGGGCCCACCTCTCTTCCCCCAATTCCCAGAACAGACGGTTTAATTCCGCCTCGGGTTTTTCATTGAGCAAGTCCGCGGCCGTAATCTCTTGAGCATCCGGATTCATGCGCATGTCCAAAGGCTCCTCTCCCCCAAAACTGAAACCGCGTCCGGAAACCTGCAACTGGTCGGTGGAAATGCCGAGGTCCAGCAGGATGCCCGCGACCGAACCAATCTGGAGCTCTGCCAAAACCTCCGCCAGGTGACTATAGCAACTGTGAATGAGAAGGGCCCGGGAGCCGAAAGGATGCAGGCGCTGGGCCGCTTTGTGCAGGGCCGCCCGGTCCTGGTCCAAACCCACCAGCCGGCCGGACGGCGAACTTGCCACCAGGATCGCCTCGGCGTGGCCGCCCAGTCCCAGGGTGCCGTCCACGTACACCCCATCAGGTCGGCAGCTCAGGCCGGCAAGAACCTCCGTTACCATAACCGGCGTGTGGAGAATTCCCTCGGTGGTGGCTAAATCCCCAATTCCTTTCTTACCTCGTCGCTGTCCATTTGTTCGATGCGCGCCATTTCCTGGTCCCAACTCCTCCGGTCCCAGATTTCAAAACAGCGTACCGCTCCCGCTAACACAACATCCTTGTCTAATTTAGCGTACTCTCTTAAACTGGGAGGCAGAAGAATCCTCCCCTGGCGATCCAATGGACATTCAGACGCTCCCGAGACAAAAAACCTTTGAAAGGACCTGAATTCTTTTTGGAGAATGGAAAGCTGGCTCAGTCTCTGCTCAATACCTTCCCACTCCGATTGCGGGAAGGCGATCAGATAGCCGTCCAGGTTGGTGACAATGAGGTGCCGGTCTTGGCGCTCCGTCAGGATCTCGCGGTAGCGCGGCGGGATGGTGATGCGCCCTTTGTCATCCATGACATGGTAAAAGCGCCCCCGGAACAATGTGGCCCCCTATTCCCCATTTTAATCCATAATGTACCATTTTCTCCCACTTGGGTGTAAAATACGGTGTATGACCCCCATTTGTCAAGAAAATTCTTTCATTGTGAAAAAATAATCGATACCGGTCGTCAATGAGTTAAGATATTTTCTGAACTATTTGGAAAATATTGGAGTTTTGCAGGGCCGGGATGGAGAGTCTGTTCGGGCAGGCACGGGGGCCTGCCCCTACGGAAGATTTGCACGGTAACACCTTGGCGGCAATGATCTTACAGGGAGGGAAAATCAGGTTTGGGGGACGGTTCTTCCTCGGGAATTTTATCGGCAAAATCCTTCTCATAGTGATAATTGCCCTCCAGGAAATTCTTGGCCACCATGGCCACGCTGGTTTCGGTGTGCATGAGCATGTCCATCTGGCGGGTAAACTGCAGCAGCCGGCCCACCATGTCCAGTTTAGTTTCGATCTCCTGCTTGGGATACTTCTGGAACCGGGCATAGACCCGGTCGCCGGTCACCTCCACCTGAAAGTCCAGGGCTTCCAGGACCTGGGCGATGGCCCGCACCCGGCGGTTTTTCCGCACTTCGTCCGCGGCCCCGCCTTTAAAGGAGAAGGTGATGTAATTTTTGTTCACCGTGTCGCCGCAGTAGGCGTCCAGGATGCTGTAATGGTAGCCCACCCGGGAGCTGAAATTGAGGTATTTGTCGGAGATAATGGCATAGCTGCGGTCCCCGAAACGGTCCCCGGGGCTCGCCAGCATCTGCTCCCGCATGACCGACAGAAACCCCGAAAATTGCACCGGCCGGGGTCCGTAAACGCGCAATTCCTCGTGCAGCATACCCTTGAGCAGGGCCCTGAACGGTGCGGAGTTGATCTGCTCCACCCCCACCTGCCCGGGGGGATGGCCGTTATGCAGCCCCTCCCCCAGGTCGATGATATAGAGATCCAAGGGAATGGGGGCGTCCAGCTTCACGGCCCCGCCTGACTCGTCGGTGACCAGGTCGCTCACCTGGAACATGGTCTGATAGGAAAATTCGTGCACCAGGCGGCCGATGTCGTGCAGGGTCTGGCAGTGCTCTGCGTCGAAGTCGGGAGCCTTGGGATCGATGAGGTTCAGGGGGGTAATCAAGGCGGCCACCTGTTTGAGGGTCTGATATACCGGCGTATCTTCCATGTGGGACTCCCGGGGTGGCTGGATGGCCAGTAATTTCTCCACCCGGCCGGCATACACCCTGCCGTGGTAGGCGTCCACGGTAATCTCAGCCCCCGGGGGGATACTGGCGGTGGCATTTTTGGTGTCGAGGACTGTGGGCACGCCCAGTTCCCGGGCCACCGCGGCCATGTGACCGCTGACGCTGCCCGAATCCGTGACGATGGCCTGGGCCCGCCGCATGACCAGGGCGAATTTCGGGGAGGAGTGTTTGGCCACCAGCACCGCCCCCTCGGGGAACTGCCCCAGCTCCGACTCCGCTTGCAGGATAAAGGCCGGCCCGCAGCCGATGCCCGGCTGGGCCACCGCGCCCCGCTCCACCATCAGGGGGTGCACGTCAAGGTCTATGTCAACCTCCACGTCGCCGATCTCGGCAGCCTGCAGATGCAGGGGGCGGGTCTGCAGGATGAGCAGGCGCCCCTCGGGGTTCAGGGCCCATTCAATATCCTGGGGCCCTTTGTAATGCTCTTCCAGGCTGCGGGCGTACCCGGCCAGGACTTTGATCTGTTCCGGGGAGAGGCAGGGAACTTCCTGCTGGGCCTCGGGGACCGGCTGCTCCCCCACTCCTCCTTCGGGAAGGGTGACGAGCCGCACCGGTTTGCGGGCGGTCCGGACTTCCAAAAGGCTCAAGGCTTCATCCTTGGCCGCCCTGTAGGAGTCCGGGGATACCACGCCGTCCACGGCATAGGGACCCAGACCCCAGACTGCGCTGATCATGATGTTATCGTCCAGGACATTGAATGGGTGCCGGGTATAGACCACCCCGCTGGCCACTGAGGGCACCATCTCCAGACAGGTGACGCTCATGGCCATGTCTTCGTCCCGGATGCCCTTGTTCAGCCGGTAGGCAATGGCCCGGGGGGAATAGAGGCTGGCGACGATCTGTTTATAAGTTTCGCCCAATTGATCCGGGGCCACATTGAGGACGGTGAGATATTGCCCGGCAAAGGACCAGTCGCTGTCTTCGCCGATGGCGCTGCTCCGCAGGGAGACGCTGGGTTGTGCTGCCTTGGGGGCTGCCGGAGCGATTTCCGAGGCTAAGGTGTCATAAGCCTCGGCCAGGGCCTGGGCCAGTTCCTCGGGAACCGCGGCGGCCAGCACCAGGGCCTGGATGTCCCGGCTCACGGCCTCGATGCTTTCCGGTTCATTGACGTCGATATTCATCCGCCGCTTATTGATCTCGTTGCTGAGGTCATTGCGGCTGAGAAAGAGGTCGTAGGCCGCGGTGGTAATGGCGAACCCCCGGGGCACGGGAAGTCCGGCCCGGTTGCGCACCTCCCCCAGATTGGCGCTTTTGCCGCCCACCCAATCACTCATATCTTTGGTTATCTCAGCAAAGGGCATTATCAGCGTCGGGGCGTCCAGTTCCCTCTTCTGGCCCACGATTTCCTTGATCTGGTTATGGATCTTTTCCAGCACGCGGTATAAATCCAGGTAACAGCGCCCGGAAAGGACATCCAGGCTTTTCACCATGCGAAAACTATAAAACACCGCCCGGGAGGTCTGGGAGCGGATATAGGACATGCCGAAGAGCTGGCGGCCCTGCAGTTTTTCTTCGATATCCGTGATGACATTAAGAAGTTCGGTATTGGCTGCCAGCAATTCCTTAAAGAGACTGTATTTAAAGCGGAAAAGGCTGGCAAGGTCCCGGCGCTCGGATTGATCCTTGCGAAGCAGGAAACCGAACAGCCTTTTTAAATTTTCAATAATGGTCACGTAATTACCCCTTGTCTGGCCGTTTTCCGGGAGGAAAGGCAGCGAGCTTTTTTCGCTGTAGGCGTTCAGCTATCAGCATTCAGCTTTCAGCAAAAACAATAGGTTAGGCAAACTAAGCGAGAAACCAGCGATCTGCCATCTTGGAATAACCATTTGAAGTTAAAGCATTAGCTGACGGCTGTAAGCTGACCGCATACTTTTCGCCTATCAGTGACACCTATCATAAATAATCATTTTACCCATTAAATTCAATTTATTTTCACCATGGCCGCCTCATCCGGCCTCTTGACCGCGGCTTTGGAAGCTTCTCTTTTACAGTCTGTAAAAAATGTTGACAGAGTCTTTCGACGGCCTTCAATTTTTAATTAAAAAAATCAACATATATCATTGAGTTATCTCGCTGCCGGGGAGAGCGAGATTTGGCATGGGCATTGCTTTTCCGTCCAATGGAGTCTTGAATTAGGAGGTAAAAACTGAGGGGCAGAATCAATTATTTTTCCGTTAGCGTTCCAGGGTCAGCTTTCAGTAGCCAGATGAAATAATTAATTCCAACCGTTGGCATAATATTTGATTATACCACTATTTTTAATGTGAAAATCCCCCTAAATCCCCCTTTACCAAAGGGGGACTTTTAAAAACCTCCTTCATTATCCCCCCCTTTTCTAAAGGGGGGTCAGGGGGGATTTTAATAGTCGGGGGTGGCCCCCATAGGCCATGATCTTTTGCATTAGTTAGGTTAACTCATCGTTCTTTTGGTGAAAGCTGAATGCTGATAGCTGAACGCCGACAACTTTTCCAGATAGCGAATATTCAAGAGGTAAGGAGGTAGGCATGAAAGTTTTGGTAGCAACCGACGGCTCCGAGCCGTCCATCAAGGCAGTGCAGCGAGCCCTGGAACTGGCCGAGCAGGGGGCCGAGGTCACGATTATGTCCGTGGCTTATTTTGCCGGGGACCAGTTTGATGCGACTTTTTACGATATCCAGGAGAAACTTGAAAAAGATGCCCGGGCCGCTTTGAATCAGGCCAAGGCGATGTTTGACGCCAAAAACATCCACGCCGAAACGGTCCTGGAGCTCGGCCTGGTGCCGGCCAACAATATCATCCGCCGGGCCACCGAAGGCAAGTTTGACCGGGTCATCATGGGCAGCACGGGGAAATCCGGGTTAACCCTGGCCCTCATCGGCAGCACCGCCTCCAAGGTGGTGACCAACGCCCCCTGTGAAGTGACCATTGTCCGTTAATTCAAGTAAAGGCGCTCTGCTGACGCCGAAGTATCTTAGGAGGTTTAGCATCATGAGGAAATTATGGAGTAAAATCTGTGGCCTGGGTTTTTTTATGACCGTGGCCCTGCCCCAACTGGCCCTGGCCGCGGGCGAAAAAGCCGCCCCCCTGGTCCTCGTGGCCGATACCCGCAAATTGTCCGGCATCATGAAATACTGGGCCGATCTGTATAACGAAAGCCACTTTTGGTTCACCGCCCTCACCGTCGTCCTCATCCCGGTTATCGGCCTGATCTTCGGGGTGCTGGCCGACCTCGTCATGTCCCATATCGGCATCGACCTGAAATCCCGGGATCTGGCCGAGCACTAAGAGAACGAGCTTACTACTGTTTGTCAGGAGGATTTATAGATGGATTGGTTATATGTTCTTATGCCTATCTCCGGTGTCACCATCTTCTGGCCCGGTCTTGTCATACTCGGCGTCGGCGTCGGCATCATCGGTGGCTTTTTCGGCATGGGCGGCGCCTGGATGGTCACCCCCGGTCTGAATATCCTGGGATTTCCCATGGCCTTCGCCATCGGCACGGACATCGCCCACATGGCCGGCAAATCCCTCATCTCCACCATGCGCCACGGCAAGTTCGGGAATGTGGATTATAAACTCGGCGTCATCATGATTGTCGGCACCGTCGGCGGTTTCGAGGTGGGGGCCCAGATGATCATGTGGCTGGAGCGTATCGGCCATGTGGAAGTCGTGGTCCGGTGGATGTATCTCGTCCTCTTGGGCCTCATCGCCTGGATGGTCTTTGCCGACGTGGCCAAAAAGAGGCGCAAGGAAAGGGAAGCCGCGGCCAGAGGCGAGGAAGTGGACAAGCTGGCCACCGGCATCGAATGGCACAAGACCTTTCATAAGATCAAGATCCCGCCCATGATGCATTTCAAGATGGCCCAGATTACCTGCTCCGCCTGGCTACCCATCATCATCAGCTTCCTCACCGGCTGGCTGGCCGGCATCCTGGGTATCGGCGGCGGCCTGATCCGTATGCCGGCCCTCATCTACTTCATCGGCTGCCCCACCCACGTGGCCGTGGGCACCGACCTGTTCGAGGTCATGATCTCCGGTCTGTACGGCACCGCCAGCTACACCTATAAAGGCCGCACCGAACTGGTGGCCGCCATCATCATGCTCGTCGGCGCCGCCATGGGGGCCCAGGTGGGCACCGTGGCCACCAAGTACATCAAGGGCTACGGCATCCGCATCGCCTTCGGCCTGGCGGTCATCGGCTGCGCCATCTCCGTTCTCCTGAAGCTCATGGCAAAGTGGTGGCCACCCTTGGCTACGACGTTCGACAATATGGCCACGACCCTCATCCTCGGTCTGGTGGCCACCATGTCCCTCTATATCTTCGTCAAGATGGTGCAGGGGGCCAAGCAGGAAGTGGCCGCCAAAAAGAGAGGAATGTCCTAACTCGAACCTAAAAGTTTCCTGTAGAAATAAGGAGATGTCTCTATGAAGCATTATCGTTTCTGGTTAATCGGATTACTCATGGTGTTCATCACCCCGCTCCTGATGGGCTGCGAGTTGGGGCAGGTGGACCAGGGCCGGGTGGTGGCTTATGACCGGGATAAGGACACGGTCACCATCATCCAGGATAAGCGGGCCGAACCGGGCAACCCGGATTATAACACCCTGCCCCCCCATGTCTATAAGATGCCCACCGACCGCCACGAAATCGGGGCCTGGCCCAAAGCCGGCCAGCGGATAAAACTCGATCTCAACAAGAAGGTCATCACCCTGTTTGACCACGAGACTCAGGGGTTTAAAGACGTACCCTACACTGTCATAGATCAGCAGGACAATGTCGGCCGGACCAGTCCATTGGTTCGGGGTAAGGAATTTCCCATCGTGGACCGGGACAAAAAGACCATCACCGTCTACTCCGGTCGCCAGCGCGTGCTCCTGACCTTCACGGTGCCGGACGAATACTTCGCCCTGCCGGACGAAACCTGGGAAGCCGGAGACGAGGTGCGGGTC
This sequence comes from Deltaproteobacteria bacterium, assembly GCA_016874895.1. Lineage (GTDB taxonomy): Bacteria > Desulfobacterota > Desulfobaccia > Desulfobaccales > Desulfobaccaceae > Desulfobacca. The sequence continues at coordinate 5,574 of VGSX01000001.1, read as the reverse complement.
TATTATCACAAGGAAGGGGAAGCCCAGCGGTTCATGAACATCACCCGGACCGATATCTTCAAGAAATAAGTAAAACAAACTCAGCGGTTACACCCGGGTCGCCTCAGGTCCGCCTCTCCCTCAAACAGGACCTGGGGCGATCCGTTTTTTTGTGATATAATATTTTTGGCAATCCTGGGGGTTGCCATCCCGACTCCTTTCCTTCGGAGACACCCATGACTCTCTCCCCAACGGAGCGCGGCCGGCGGCTGGTGGGCAAGATCGGCCTGGTGCTGGGCGTCATTCTGGCGACGGCCATCCTCGACGTGGCCATCACCCGCCATCTCACTCATTTCAACGATCTGCACGTCCTGCCAGGCCAGGAGCTGCCCGTGGACGGCCCCCTGCCGGAAAAAACCGAAATCAAGGACATAGTTTACAAATGTGATTCCCCGGACGTCAAGATCGTCTTCGACAAGACCTTTACCGGCCACTGGCTGGGGGGCAACCGCTGGCGGGGCCAGCTCCAGATAGATCCCGAGGCCAAGCCCGGCAAGTATTCCCTGACCGTGACCCCCCTTGACCCGGAGATCGAACACCCCCCGGTGATATACAGCATCACTGTCTACCCCGACGCCGCGGCCTGGCAGCAGAGTTCGACCTCTTACTATTTCCGCTACTTCGGTATTTCCCACTGGTGGGTCCTGGTGAGCGTTATACCGGCCCTGCTTCTGACCCTGCTGGTAATGTTTTATCTCTCGGGGCGCGTGGATGCCATGCTGGCCCGGAGCGGCCTGGCCGAGATCTATCGCACCCGCCGGGTCGACAATGGCACGGAAATCTCCTTCGGCCTGGGAACCAGGCACGGCCTCAGGCCGGGTATGTATCTAACCCTTCAGGATGGTCAGGGCATACCGGTGGGACAGATAGAGGTGCTGGAGGCCTTCCCCGACCACAGCGTGGCCCTGGTGGACCGGGCCATAACGGTGCAGGCCGGGTATATGGTGCGGACTTATTAACCTGCGGCAGGGGTCTGGGAGGGAGGAAGTTTTACCGGGGCAGGAGGCTGATTCTCATAAAAATCCCCCTAAATCCCCCTTTAAAAAAGGGGGACTTAAAATGCCCTGCCTCCTGCGACTATGTAAGTAGCCTTATTTCCCCCCTTGTGTAAAGCTTGGCATTACCCACACGTTTAATTATGAAGGTGGCCGGGCACAGCTTGGCGGGATATGGGGTTCCCAAGTGCAACTTGGGAACCAGGAGAAAAAAATTGGGTTCCCAATAACCAGTAGCGCCGATCTCCAGATCGGCTTCTCAGAGGCACAGACCTGGAGGTCTGTGCCACCGGATAACGGTGCATAAAGTACAATGTGGAAACGCCTGACCCTGCAAACCCGGCTGCTCATTCTTGTGGCCGCCTTAACCCTGACGGCCCTGGCCGGGGGGTTGGTGACGGTCTGGCACACCGACGCCATCGATTCCCTGCTTACGGACCTCATCGACCAGAATGTGGCTTCTTTCCAGGCTTCCGAGGAATTGGAAACCGCCCTGTTGCGGCAGAAAGGCTATGCCACTTATTTTTTCCTGGATCAGAATACCGATTGGCTGGCCAGACTGCAGGATTACCATCTGACCTTTCTCTTCTGGCTGGACCGGGCCAAAGCCTCGGCCTATGCCCCCAACATGCTGGATCTCCTGGACCAGATCGAGGAAGCCTACACCTCCTATGTCAAAGCCCGGCAGGAGGTCATCCGGTTGTATCAGCAGGGCCGGCGGGAGCAGGGGGCCGAACTGCACTGGCAGGTCCGGAAACAGTTTCAGGAACTCTATAATCTCTGCGAGCGCTACAAGCTCATCCACGAACGCCGCATTGCCGAGGCCAGGGATGAAAGCCGCTACAAGGCCAGGTTCATCACCAATACCGCCCTGATCATTATGCCGGGGGTGGTCTTTTTGGGCCTGTTTCTGGGTTATGTCCTGTTCCGGCAGATACTGACCCCCATCCGCGCCCTGCTCCGGGAACACGCGGTTTATTCAGACAATACCGGCTCTTCCATCGATGAAGTGCAGGCCCTCAGCCAAACGGTCCACCACCTCCGGGAGGACGTTGACCTGGCGCACTCCCAGCTCCAACGCAGCCAGGTGTCTCTGGCCCAATCGGAAAAACTGGCCCTGGCCGGCAAGCTGGCCGCAGGGGTGGCCCACAGCATCCGCAACCCCTTGACCTCCGTTAAAATGCGGCTGTTTTCCCTGCGCCGCCACCTGGCCCTGCCTCCGGCCCAGCAGGATGATCTGGACGTTATTTCCGCAGAAATCCGCCACATCGACGCCATTGTGAGGAATTTTCTGGAGTATTCCCGGCCCCCCAAGCTCACCATCCAGCCGGTGAGTCCCTCCGCCGTGGTGGATCAGGCCATCGCCCTGCTCCTGCCCCGCCTGGAATCCTTTAGTGTCACCGTGACGGTGAACCGCAAGGAGCCCCTGCCGATAGTCTGGGCTGACCCGGATCAATTCAAGGAAGTCCTGGTTAATCTCATGGTAAACGCCTGTGAAGCCATGCCCAAGGGGGGGAATATCTCTCTAACCGAAGAAGAAGATTTTATCGCGGGCCTCGGCCGGGCCATCCGGATCCGGATCCAGGACACCGGCCCCGGCATTCTCGCCTCCATGCACGGTAAAATATTCCAGCCTTTTTTTTCCGGCAAAGAGGAAGGCACCGGCTTGGGCCTGAGTATCGCCGCCCGCATTATTGAGGAACACGGGGGCGACATTGAAGTGGATTCTAGACCCGGCCAGGGCGCGGCTTTCATCATTACCCTGCCACTGAGAAAAATTAAAAATGGGAACAATATTAATAGTCGATGACGATCCCCAGTTGCGGCAGAGTTTTGCCAAACTGCTGCAGGAAGAAGGGCACAGCGTGTTAACCGCCTCCCATGGCGAAGCGGCCCTGGACCAGGTTCGCCAGACCCCCCCGGAGTTAGTCATCATGGACATCCGGATGCCGGGCATGAGCGGCCTGGAGGCCTTTACGGCCATGCATGCCCTGGAACCGAAACTGCCGGTCGTCATCATGACCGCCTTCGGCACCACCGAAACCGCCATTGAAGCCACTAAATTAGGCGCCTATGATTACATCCTGAAACCCTTCGAGATCCCCCACATCCTGGCCATCATCAATCAGGCCCTGGAGGCCGGACGGATCATGCGGTCCAAGGTGGAGATGAACCAGCCCCCGGAAACCGTCCAGGGAGAAGCCCTCATCGGTTGCAGCCGCCCCATGCAGGAAGTCTATAAAGCCATCGGCCGGGTGGCCCCCACCGACGCCACCGTGCTCCTGCGAGGCGAATCCGGCACCGGCAAGGAACTGGTGGCCCGGGCCCTGTACCAACACAGCCTCCGGTCCCATAAGCCCTTCCTGGTAATTAATTGCGTGGCCATTCCCGAGACCCTGCTGGAAAGCGAACTGTTCGGTTTTGAAAAGGGGGCCTTCACCGGCGCCATCAACCGCCGGGTGGGAAAGATCGAACAGGCCCACGGGGGTACGGTATTCCTGGACGAAATCGGGGACATGCCCTTCAGCATCCAGGCCAAGATACTGCGGCTGTTGCAGGAAAAGAGTATCGAACGGCTGGGGGGCCGGGACCCCATCCCCGTGGATGTCCGGATCGTTGCGGCCACCAATCGGGACCTGGAAAAGGCCCTGGAAGAAGGCCGCTTCCGGGAGGATCTATATTACCGCCTCAAGGTGGTCACCATCTGGCTGCCTACCCTGGCAGAGCGCACCGGGGACATCCCCGCCTTGGCCGATTATTTTTTGGCCCGTTTTTCCAGGGAAATGGGGCTGACCAACCCTGGGATGACCCCGGAAGCCAAAAAAATCCTGGAGAACTACCATTGGCCCGGCAACATCCGGGAACTGGCCAATACCATTCAAAAGGCCCTTATTTTCAGCCGGGGCTACCTCATCCGCCCCGAGGACGTCTCCCAGGTCATCGGCGGCGACGACGCCAGAAGCATGTCCGACAAGGACGCCATGGAATGCCTGCACCAGTGGGTGCGGCAGGGTCTGCTGACCGCCTCGGATGAAAATGCCTTCGATTCTTTTATGGACCGTTTCGCTGCGGTGGTGGTCAGCGAAGCCCTGGACCTCACCGGCGGCAACCGCACCCAGGCCGCTAAACTCCTGGGCCTTTCCCGTCCCACCCTCCAGGCCAAAATCGACAGATACCGTCTCCGGGTGGAAACCTCGGTGAAGACCAACGGCGATTGAGGGCGACGGTGCCTCCCAACGATGAAATGCCCCAAAGTTCGGCGGATCCCCCCGGCCTCTATCTCCACGTCCCCTTCTGCCGGACCAAATGCCCCTACTGCGGGTTCTATTCCACCACCGACACAACCCTGATCTCCCCCTGGCTAGAGGCGCTGGCAGAGGAAATATCTCTCTTGCGGGACGGGGAAAAGGCGTTGAAAAAAAGTGGTCAGGGGCCAGGGGTCAGGGATCAGGGAAGTCTTTGGCCACCGCACCCCTTCGACACCCTTTATCTCGGCGGCGGCACCCCCAGCCTGCTTCCTGATAGAGAGCTGACCGCAATTTTTGACCTCATCCAGCGTCATTTTCGTTTCACCGGGGCCGCGGAAGTCACCCTGGAGGCCAACCCCGATGATGTGACCCCGGAAAAGCTCCTCCTCTGGCGGGCGTTGGGAGTCAACCGCCTCAGCCTGGGGGTTCAGACCCTCAGTGAAGCAGAGTTGCGCTTCCTGGGGCGGCGGCATAGCGCCGGGCAGGCCCGAGAGGCTCTGGCAACAGCCCGTAAGGCCGGATATGACAACCTGGGAATAGACCTCATGTATGCCCTGCCGGGGCAGACTGAGGCCGGATGGCTGGCCACCCTGGATGAAATCCTTGCTTTTCAGCCCGAGCACCTGTCCTGTTATCAACTGAGCATCGAGGCCGGGACGCCCCTGGCTAAGCTTTCTGCCTGTAACAAGATGAAACCGGTCGATGAAGACCGGCAACGGGCCCTTTTCCTCCACACCTCGGAATACTTGGAATCCCATGGATATATCCACTATGAAATCTCCAACTTCGCCCGAGGCGAGGCTTACGCGGCGCGACACAACAGCAAATATTGGCGCCATACTCCCTATCTCGGTCTGGGTCCCGCGGCCCACTCTTTTAATGGCCGGGAGCGGCGCTGGAACCTTGCCGGGGTTAAGGAATACTGCGAGGCCCTGGCCCAGGGTGGGATGCCGGTGGCCGGACGTGAGGTCCTCACCCAGGAGCAACTCCGCCTGGAAATTTTGTGCCTGGGTTTCAGGACGCGCCAGGGAGTATCCTTGCAAGCCCTAAAGCCTTTCCCTCAGGCGGTTCGAACCTTGGCCCAATACTGCCAGGCCGGGCTGCTGGTGGTGGAGCAGGGCCGGGCCCGGCCCACCCGGCAGGGTTTTTTAGTTGCCGACAGCCTGTCCCTTATGCTAAGTGAATGAGATAAAGAGGCTTATAGCTGCCAGCTTTCGGCTCGGGGAGTAATTATTTGAAAAAAATCTTCATCTGTCGGGGCGGTTCGCGCACCGCCCCGACGGCTAGATTTT